>JAJDEK010000031.1 GCA_029259875.1 Planctomycetaceae bacterium | reverse complement strand
ATGTGCGACCAGACTGGCTCCAACTTTATCAGGTGAAGTTTGATAATAGAGCACGAAAGGATGTTTAGGCAGATAGTTTTTCTGCTTCCATTCAACAGAAATATCCCAATCTTTTTTCTCTACAAGTTTGACTTCGTGAGTAGGGCTGTAAATATTCTTGATGGGCTCATCGCTACGAATATTGACTGTGACAGATGCTTCTTTGAGAGGCTGCATTAATGCTTTGGGATTTGTGTTTAGCATTTGCAAACGAATCAAATCTCCTCGTTTTTTTAGAACTGTCGTGTAGGTCAATTTGACCATCACTGTTTTTCCTGCTTCAACCCGCGGGATTTTAGTTTGAATGAGCTGATTGCCATAATATTCAAGTAATGCAGGTGAGCCACCTTTTTGAACTATCTCTTTGAAAACCTGATTGGCTTTTTTGACATCCAATATTTCCGCCTGCATTTCTTTGCCATCGACGAGTACGGACATATTATTGACTTGCGTACCCGGTTCGAGCTCCATGTAACATGTGCCACCTACGATGGCCCTGCCATTGGGATTTCGAAACGCACAATGATAGGTCTTTACAGCGACCTGGTTGGTAATATCAACGTTGATATGATCCATCCAGACCTGAACGGGTTGTGCCGCCCGCATGAAACAAGCCTGAGTCATTGTGCTTGCACCGATCAGCATCATTACGGCACAGATGATTCCCAACGATAGTCGAATGGCTTTCATAATAGGGCTCCCGTGAAGGCCTTGCTTTTGATTTGGAAAAAATACAGTTTGAGAAGCGAATCACTGAATCATTCAGATTGAAACTGGAAATTCTTTTTCACAGCCTGCGATTTCAAAGCTTTAATAACAGCGGTATCAAACGTGCTATTTTTCTTCTGGTTTTGCTGCTTCTTCATCTCTTCTGCAATGAACAGATTTCTTTTTTTGGTGAGTTGCTGAATTTGAAGTTGGATTGTTTTTCGTTCTTTCTGTTTTTTCTCGATATAAGCAGTCTGTTCTTTTTTAGACAGTTTTTTTAACTCGGCTGGAAGCTCTTCCTGTTTCAGTTCTTCGAGCTTGACCTTTTTTCCGACAATTGCATCAATTAAATCTGCTTTGGCACGATAGCGTCCCGACCCTTTAAAAGCAGCGCGATCGGCACTAGAAGCAGGACTTGCTTGTCCAGCCAATCCATCAGCAGAACTCTGACTGGTGATGGATTCGTTCTGTTCTTTTTTCGATCCGTAAAACAGATAAGTTTTATTGATACCCCGACTTAATTCGCTTAATTTCTGGTCGTAGGGTGTTTTGGGTGTCACAACTTGAACTCCATGATTGATGCTCAAGAAAGAACCATCTGCTAACAAAGCACCTTCTTTCCAACCCGTTTGTATTCCCGTTTGTTCTGGTCCACAAAAGATCGTATTGATAGTGATTCCTTTTTTAATGGCAGCCGGGCATGCCACCTTGAAGTCAACTTTTCCCTGAGTAAAAGCTTCATTGCCTGCAATAAAAATCAACTTCAAACTTTCATCCGAGTCAGTCCACTGCAAACCATTAGTGGCTGCCTGAATCACCTGTCCACAGTATTCTTCACCACCATTTGTTTTCAGAGCGAATAACTCTTCGGAAAGCTGATCCAGATTTTCAGTGAGTGGCATAATTTGTCGCATGTAACCTTCACTGGCAGGGAGACTACTTTTCCCATATTCATATAATGCCACCTTCATTACCGGAACTTGCCCATTTTGTTTTGCGGTAGCCAATTCATTGACAATTTTCCAGAGTTGTGAGCGAGCCTGATTAATCAAGCCTTGCATACTGCCACTGGTATCGAGCAGAATCGCCAATTCGATAGAAGGCCGTTTGGTTTCAGTAGCTTGTGGCTTTTCTTTTGCTTGAATTGTTTGATTCAGGAGTCCAAAAGAAATCAGAGCTAACACTGTGAACTGAAAAAGTTTGCGCATCGGGACATCTCCTGGTAAAAACAGGATTTTAGTTGAAATGAAGTGCACTTAGTTGAGCACTGCGAATTTGACGATGTGCGCAGAAAAGAAGTTCCAGAAATCTAATCAATTTCTGGAACTTTCTTTGTTTGGTCGAATTCTATGAGAAATTCAATTAAGACGCGAGCCACAAAATTTACAGAAAGTGGCATCCACTTCGTGCCCTTCTTTCATACATTCCGGACAAACCTGGGTCGTAATTCGAGTACTTCCAAAATTGCCCCCGGCATGAGCTAATTCTGCCGTCACAATTCCTGTAGGAACAATAATGAGACTATAACCCAGAACCATGATGACTGCCGCCAGGCATTTTCCCAAAGGAGTTGCTGGAGTGACATCACCGTAGCCGACTGTTGTCATTGTGACTATTGCCCAGTACATACTTTGAGGAATGGAACTAAAGCCAGGATTGTTAGGACCTTCGATTAAGTGCAGCGCAGCACCTTCAATGACGACGGCAATCACAACCGTGGCGAGAAAGACTGTGATTTTTGAACGAGTTGCCCAAACAGCCGCTCGTAATTCTGCAGCTCCAGACAACATGTGTCCTAACTTGAAAATACGAAATGCACGTAACAACCTGAGTGCACGAATCACACCCAGCCGCTGAAACTCCCCTGAGTCTTGAGAGACATAATAAATCAGATACGTGGGTAAAATCGAAAGCAGGTCTACAATTCCATAGAAACTGAAAATATAGCGCAGAGGTCGACGGGCACAAAGAATACGTGCCACATATTCGACTGTAAACAGAATCGTAAAAAACCACTCAGCATTATCA
>JAJDEK010000004.1 GCA_029259875.1 Planctomycetaceae bacterium | reverse complement strand
GAGAGCACGGGGTCTTCGAGTCGGGGTGAGTTATAAAAAGCAGCTACGCCAGATGCAACCACTAAAACCAAGGCCATAATCAATAGCCGTGGATTTCGATAAAAGAATGTCGAAATCATAAGCTCGGCACTTGCTCCGGTTTTTGGTTACCCTTCAGTTCCGTTTTTTTCTCGCCTGCAAGACGCACAATTTGACCGGGCACAATTCGATGGAGTCCATCGACGACGACTGACATTCCCTCGCGCAAATTGCCGCGCACTAGCGCCTGATCGTTACCGACGTCAATCACCTCAACGTAGTGACGCACGATCGTAGGTTTTTCATCTATAGTCTCCACAACATAAATAGACCATACTCCTGCAATTTCTTTCATTAATGTAGAAATTGGCAACCAAAACCCTGATTTCTGTTCTGGAGTGGGGAATAAAACGTCAACTCGTTCTCCTGCAGTTAATGTGTCTTTCGACTTAGAGTCACTTGGCTGGAGAACCACCATCCGCGTTTGTGTTAAGGAATCGACAGTCGGATGAATCGATGTCACTTGTCCGAGAATCTTTTGTTGATCTTTTTCAAACGGGACTTCTTGCCCCAGTTCGAGACTTGCAGCAAGTGCTGTTGGCAGCCGAACCCAAACACGATAAGCATCCATGTTAGCAATTTTTAGCGCAGGACGACCAGGAGCAACAACACTTCCTGGCTCAATCAATTTCTCAATAATCACTCCATCAAAGGGAGCTGTCACATTGCACGCTGCAATCGTTGCATCAGCTTCCTGCAATTGGCCTTTTAAATCATTGATCTGCTCAGTCAATCCGGCAATTTTTTGTTGACGAGATTTTTGATTTAACGTCTGTATTTGTGCTTCATTACTTTTCAACCTTTGGTTCAAATCACCTAAATTGCCTGAGGAGGGAAATGAATTCTGCACGTCAATTTCAATTCGGTCCAATTCACTACGAAGCTGATTGATTTTCGCCACCATCTGCTCATTACTCTGGCCTGTCTTCTGTTGATTAAGCGATTTTAAATCAGCTTGGGCGGCCTTAAATTGCGATTGCAAAGTGAATTTTTTCTTCAAAAAAGGTTCATCATCGAGTTGTGCTAGAACTTCGCCTTGTTTTACAGCAGAACCGACATCGATAAACACCTCTGCTACTTTACCTGCTTGAGTAAAACTCAAATCACTACTGCGAACCGGCTTCACCACCCCAGAAAATCGTTTGATGAGAACAGGAGACTGATCTTGTTTGAGCTTGATCGTCTTTACGCCAATCGTTTCTGTTTGCTGCACTTCGCTCGTCGATTTTTTTTGATTAGCATCCGAAAGCGTATCGCAGGCCGACATACAGAACGGAAAAAGCATTCCAACAAGTAGGCAGAGTCTTCGAACCATGCATTGATTCACAACATGAAAACCAAGAAACCACACACTGACTTGGGTAGAGGGAAACAAACGCAGGTCTGTACATCGACTTGCCCTCAAATGACAGAACCTCATTTCAACCTCTTGGATACGGTCTGTGAAAGTTTCATGAAATGGCTCAAGGCCGCATCAGCAGCATTTCACAAATTTGATAACAGTATTAAAGGCAGAATCGATACAGAAATCAACTCAGTTTAAGGCCCGCCGTGAGGGGCGCAGGAGGATCACTCAGATCTGCTTGTTTCTGCGGCAAGATCACATCAAAAACTCCCTGGAATGCATTTTTCATCGCTGAGGATGGTTTCGTGTTGGGAACCGGAGAGACTGGTGTTAAGCCTACTTGTTGTACAATTTCTGCATACAAAGTTTCCATTTGACCCAAATTAGCTGAGAACTGCCGATCAAACTCATACCAGTTTAATTCGGAGACCAAAGCTTCATTTTTATTTCGAATAATAGGTAAGTTAGAAATATTAACGAGACCTGAGATCTCCTGACTCGGAATCTTTTGATGCCACAAACGAAAGTAGTCCTGCATATGATGATTTAAGTCTGACAGGCGGTTCAACTTTGAAACATTTCGCATGTACATTGAATGATTACAAAGTCGTTCCTGCATAAAAATGAAGCCTGAGAGTGACCAGTAAATCAAATAGTCCCACATTACTTTGACAGACATGACCTGCGGATTGCCGAACAACTGATATTGATCGCGGTAGACAGAGGCCGTGCCGTGGAAAAACTTTTTGAAGATCCGGTCATAACTGAATGCTCGAATCCGATGGCCTCGCCAGGTCAAATCCCGCCAGATCAAATCAGTTAAAAATGTGTTTGCAAATGCGATGAAATCGCTGCCCGGAGAATAAAATGGATCCAGGAAAAACCCAGCTTCCCCCGTGATCCCCCAACGCTGGCCTGAAAATACTTGCTGACATTCCCGGGAATAATTTTTATATACAAGGAAGTCTTGAACCTCAGCTTCCTGTTTTCGAAGCTGGCTTGCCAGTTGTGGCTCATTTTTTTCCAACCAAGCCAGAGATTTCTCTAAGGAGTTGATCTCTGTGAGTGGATGAAACTGCTGTTCCGCGACAATCCCGATACTCGTCGACCCCGAGGCCAACGGAATAATCCAGACCCAATAACCTTGGCCCATTAAATGGTTGGTACTGTACCATCGGGAAGTCTTTCCTTCATGGCCGGCTTGCCATTCTGGATCGTCTGACCAATCATCGACCTTCAGCCGACTGTCAATCCGAAACCAGGCTGCATTGCATTTTTGGTCCGTTGGTTTTTGCAATCCTAAGTGTTGTTTTAACAAAGCGCGGCGACCACTGGCATCAACGACCCAACGCGATGCTACCGTCTGTGTCGTCGCGTCGCGTGAATATGTCACCACGTGCCGGCGATTCCATTTATTGATCTGCAACTTCTTGATGTCAGCGCGATCAAGAAAATCAATCCCCTGCTCTCGGCAGCGCTCACCCAGAAAATTTTCAAACCGTCCACGATCTAATTGATAACTTGCCGCAGGAGCATACCGGGTTCCCCCAATTTCCAAACGCTTCTCAATTCGCGAATTATCGCCATGTGGAAAAAAGAAGCGCAGGCCTAGTTTTGGCAATTGCTCTTCAACAATATGTTGTTTTAATCCAAGCACATCCGCAAAATAATAGGCACCGACTTCGACCGTCGATTCGCCCACCTTGTGAGTCGCTTCAGGTACAGGATGCGCCATTTTTTCAAGCACGGTAATCTGTGCTTTTGGCAACTTCTGACGACATTGGAGCGCTAAAGCTAACCCAGCCAAACCACCGCCTAAAATTGTGACATCACTTTTTGTTTCTGTCATCATTCATTTCCTCGATAGGAACTCATCGTATCTCATTCAGTTATGTAAAATGATTATTATGTCAATTGGAAATCGTCTAAAATCTATAAATTCATCGCTTCAAAAACACGATCAAGGCGGTTCTGAGAACAAAGTCCCACCTCCGCCGAAACCGTCAGTTCGGGATATTGCAAACCAATTCGCGATGTCATTTCCAACATCAAATCTTTGATGATCTCCACATTCCTCACAAAGCGTGCTTTTAACGCCTTGTCATCCAATTCTGCCGACAGTTCTCCATTCAACTGAATCAAAATTTCGATAGATCGTTGATCAACAAATGTCGCATCGATGATTGCCACATCTTCTCGATCATGCCACTCACGAAAGAACTGCTGCATCTGCACATTCAATGCCCGCATTGCTTCAATTTCTCGTGACAATGACTGAATAAAAGCAGGTTCGGTCAGTTTATCCTGAAAATATAACAGCGCTGGGAAGCTCCAATACAAGGCATAATCCCAAACGTATTTCAACGACATAATTCGCGGATTCCCGAATAAGGGATACTGCTCCTGGTACGCTAACAAATTGTTCTGGAACAATGTCATAAAAATACTTTGAAAGGCGGGCGCCAAATGAGTAACCGGTCGATTCGCCAGATCGCTTGTGATCAACTCTGTAATCATCGTATTGCCGATTGCAATATAATCGACGCCCGGCGAATAAAATGGATCGAGAAACACGCCCGCTTCACCTGTCAACGCCCAGCGATCTTTAGAAAAGACCTGTCGACACCCACGGGCGAGTCGTTTCATTGCCATGAAGTCTTTCAACTTATCTCGATGCGGCTCCAGCCTCGCTGCACATTCTGGTTCGTGAATGTGTAACCATGCGAGTGCTTTATCGAACCGGTTCAACTCATTGAGTTGATGTAGTCGGGGATCAAACACAATTCCCAAACTAGTTGCACCAGATGACAATGGGATAATCCAAACCCAATACCCAGTCCCCAACAGATGATTCGTACTTAACCAGCGACGTGGAATCCGCCCCGTTCGTTGCCCCCATTCGGGTTCATCACACCATTCATCAACGCGAATTTCGGCATCCAATCGAAACCAGACCGCATTAATATTATGATCAATTTCTTCGGCAAGATTTAATTTTCGTTTCAAAAAACTCTGTCGACCGCTGGCGTCAATTAACCAGCGACATTCCAGCGAGCAAGGCTCATGATTCTGTTCGTATTCAATACGATGCCGCGAAGATTCTGGATCTGGCGCCATTTCAATCTGCCGTACATGGGAATCTGGGATTAGCTCGGCCCCCATTTCCTGCACCATTTCGGCAAGATAATTCTCTAACCGACCTCGATCCACTTGATATCCAGGAGCTGGAAAAAAATCACTCGTACCCACTTCCGTACCGGCGGACATCGGCTGATCGTGGGGGCTGAAGAAAAATCGCAATCCTAATTTTGGCAAATGTTGATCGACCAAATGCTTTTTTAATTTGAGCCGTTCCCCTAAATAATGAGCCCCAATTTCTACCGTTGATTCTCCCACCTTATGCGAGGCTTCTGGAACAGGAAACGTTTTCTTCTCGATAATTGTGATCGAAGTTTCCGGGCGCTGCATCAACACTTGCCTGGCAAGCGTCAACCCAGCCAGTCCTCCGCCTATGATCGCAACATCACAATGATCTTTTTCTGTTTGGATGCCGTTTTCTCCACGTCGAGTTTGGTTCATTCAACCGCACTCCCCGCTTGGACTAAATCAGAAATCCAATAACGTTTACGCTCAAATGGATAAGTAGGCAAACTCATTTTCTGTGGTTCTAAATGGGCATATGAAGCCACTAGATCCAGTGGACAGCCACTGACAAATAAGCTTGCCAATGTCGTTGTGATCGAACAAGGCGATACACCATTCGATTGCGTACTTGGTAGCACCGTTAAAGTTTGTTCTGCTGACAATTTTTCGCACACTTCATCAACTGCCTGGCCAACTCCAATTTCCAAAACCAGTTCACAGTTCATTTTGACAATACTCGCCAATGATTCAGCGATTTTTTCTTTACCGACAGCATGTTCTCGCCAGAAACTCCCCGCCAGTAATTGCTGCATGGGTACCGCTTGACCGGTCAAACTATTTAAGATTAGACGATTCGCTGGAAAGTAATTCATTGTATCAGCGAATTCTTCAAATTGTTGTAACGCCGCTTTTGTAGTTTCATCAAGATTGCTCTCTTCTGGTGTAGACTGAGGTGATGTCATACTAGTGTTCTTGAGCAGCCGATCCCGTTCGATGACCAGTTTCAAGCCTTCCTCAAGATTCAACATACCGGTAAAAACAGCAGCCGCATATTGACCAATTCCAAAACCAGCCACCACATCGGGTTCTACACCGTGCACTTGCCATACTTCGGCTAACCCAAGTTGAGAGACGAATTGAATCACATCCAGCGGCAAATCAGTTGCATTCTTTTCTCCTGTTGAATCGTCAAACCAGCTTGTCAAATCAGTCGTTGAGTCTGAATCGGAGTTCGTCAGAGATTGATAGACTCCGTTCAAGCGGTCAACCAACTCACGAAACGGATATTGCTGTTGATAGAGAGATTTCGCATACACTAAATCCTGAGCACGCGCATCACGAAACACCCAACCCAATTTCGGCGATTCTTTCGCGTAGCCCGCTAAGAAACCTTCACTCTGCAAACCCAATTGAGTATGATTGGCTTCAGCCTTAGTCAATTGCTCATCCAACTCTTGCAACCGAGCAGCCATGTCCGCCTGAGTGGCCCCCATCACTCCAATACGATAATCAAAAACGCGGCGACCTGTTGCGGCTGTAAAACAAAAGTCGGTGAGATTCACCGCTTCGTTCACCGACAGATAATCGTAATATCTCGCAACGGTTTCTTTTAAACTTGAAATTGACTTTGCTGACATGGTTAATAGCTGAACTGGAGGTTCATCGGACGGTTCTACAACGGTTAGTCTCTGTGATGCTCTGTGTTTCAATTGCGAGCTTAATATGACATGTGCATTCGTGCCCGCTAATCCGAGTGCCGTCACTGCCGCAATTCGCTCTTCAGTTTCCGGCCAGATAGTCTGCTCTTGCACCATATCAAGTGGCAAGCGTTTCCAGGGGATATGAGGACTCGGTTCTTCGCAGTGTAATTGTAGTGGAATCACGCCATGTCGCATCGCCAGAACCGCTTTGATGAGTCCAGAAATTCCTCCGGCTGCTTCCAAATGACTGATATTAGCTTTCACCGAGCCGACCAATAAACGATTTTTCTGATTTCGTCCTCGTCCAAATACCGCAGCCGCAGCCGTCAATTCCATGGGATCTCCATACTCGGTTCCCGTTCCGTGGGCTTCCAAATATTGAACCTGTGCAGGCTTGATCCGTGCGTCTTGTAAGGCATCTTGAATCAAGCGGCTTTGAGAGCGACTGTTCGGAGACGTAATACTGCTGCTGAATCCGTTATGACTGATCGCCCCGCCACGCACGACCGCCAAAACTTGATCACCGTCACGTTCAGCGTCGGCTAAACGTTTCAGGACAACGACACCACAGCCTTCACCGCGTCCAAATCCGTCAGCCGCTGCAGAAAATGATTTGCAGCGTCCATCCGGTGAGAGCATGCCTGTTTTGGCCATCAAGAGCGAATTGAAGGGCGAGAGAATGGCATTCACGCCTCCCGCCAATGCCATATTACAGTGACCTTCCTGCAAACTCCGCATTGCCTGGCAGACAGCAACCAGCGAACTACTACTGGCCGTGTCGATTGCCAAGCTCGGACCTTCAAATCCGAACGAATAACTGATACGACCAACGCCCGCACTATGAGAAAAACCAGCTCCTTGGAAATCTGCTAATATTTCATGGTTTTCTAGCGTTGATAACGATGCATAATCTGAGGACATAATCCCCATGAACACGCCAACATTCGAATCCTGCAGCGGATACGGCTTCACACCCGCATCCTCGAGCGCGGTCCAACAATTTTCGAGCAATAATCGGTGCTGCGGATCGAGCCAACAAGCCTCTTCCTTTGAGATACCAAAAAAGTCGGCATCGAAACAATCGATATTATCCAGAAATCCGCCTTCCTTGGTATACATCGTGCCGGGCTCGCGGTCCGGACTGTAAAATGCATTCACATCCCAACGGTTCGCAGGAACTTCACGTACCGAATCAACACCGGCAAGTAAGTTCTCCCAAAATTCGTTGACATCTTTTGCTCCCGGAAAACGGCAACTCATCCCAATAATCGCAATATCGTCACGGGTAAGTTGATCGGCAGAACCAAGTACCGAGTCTGATTCACCACTTGTTGCTGGTGTTCCTGTCTCAACTTTGAGTGATTCCGATTCAGCCGCTTCGTCGATCATGCTGAGTACATGCTCAGCAATGGCGGTGATTGTTGGATGATCAAACAACATCGTGGGGGAGACCGTGTAATCGTCGCCCAACATTGATTGCAATTGCATGCTGAATTCGACTGCCATCAA
This sequence comes from Planctomycetaceae bacterium, assembly GCA_029259875.1. Lineage (GTDB taxonomy): Bacteria > Planctomycetota > Planctomycetia > Planctomycetales > Planctomycetaceae > Gimesia. Next base: position 5,590 of record JAJDEK010000004.1, on the reverse strand, counting down.
TGAATCCATGCCCATCTCAATCAATGGTCGATCAATCTCAGGTGCTTCAGGCGTTGACAAGATTTGTTGAAATTGGTTCTGAACCGTATCAATTAATAGCTGTTGACGCGCAGAACCTTGTAACGTTTTCAACTTTCCGACCATCTCAGAATCGCCGGCCTTCGATCTCTGTGAAACTGCGGATAATTTTTCGAATAATGGAGGCGATTCAGAACCGCCGCCCATCCGTTTCCAATCGACATCCAACACGAGTGCTTGTTGCAAACTCGCTCGAACAGCCTTCTCTAATACATTATGGGCATCATCAACGGTTAACGGAGTAATCCCTTGCAGAGCAAGACGTTTGACGATCAATTCATTATCGGCCATCCCTTCCGTCCAGGGACCCCAATTTAAACTAATTGCGGGCAGACCCTGTTGTCGACGGCGATCGGCCAAACCGTCCAAGAACCCATTCGCAGCTGCGTAATTTGTTTGCCCCGGTGAGCCCAGTAATGAAGCAGCAGACGAGTATAACACAAAGAAATCGAGATCGAAGTCACGCGTTAATTCATCGAGTAAATTCGCTCCCAGAACTTTCGGCTCCAGCACTTTCTCGAATCGTTCCCAAGTCTGATCGGCAATCAAACCATCATCAAGTACTCCCGCGGCATGAATCACACCTTTGAGCGTTGGCCAATCTGTTCCAAACTTATTGCAGAGTTGCTGCATATCCTCGCGCGAACTGGAATCGGCTTGATGGATCACCACACGGCAGTTTAACTTCTCAATTTCACTAATAAGTTCCAACGTCGATTCATTCGGTGGGCGTCGTGATACTAACACCACATGCGCTGCCCCTTTTTTCGCCAGCCACAATCCGGCCTGACGACCGAGCATTCCCAATCCACCAGTGATGAGATAACTCCCCTCGGAATCAATTGGAAATTTGGCATCATCGATTGAAGGCAAACGAGTTGGTTGCAAGCGAGGTACATAATACCGGTTGGATCGAATCGCGATTTGATTTTCGGCCGTGTCATTTAGAATGTATTCGACCACCGAATCGGCCTGCTCACTGCCATCGGTAAGATCACTGGTTTCAACATCGATTAAGCGACAATGAAATTCCGGATGCTCGGCTCCCAGGGCACGGCCGAATCCCCAAAACTGTGATTGAATCGGATCAACGTGCTGAGTTTCTATCGCAGTTGAATCACTACTTGATGCTGCATCAGGTAAACTCATACTGTTGCTGGTCACGATTTGGAAGCCGCATTCAAATCCATGAATTTCTTCTGTATGGCAAGCTGAGAACAGCGCAAGCAATCCCGGGAAATGCAAGCGCGCCGTTGATAGGTTGGATTCTGATTCGACTTCACCCGAATCACATGCTAACCAGACCACTCCCTGTGGAATGGCACTAGATTCACCTTCGCCTAGTTTTTGCAGTAATTGTTGCCAGTGTTCCCGATTCTGACCATTCAGCTGATAACAATCGGCTGAGTTTTCTTGAAGCGTTTCTGTTTTCCCCAACTGAACGTGAATCGCCCAATGTCCCCGTTCACGGATCAAAGTTGGGATTGACTCTGCCAGAAGTTGATGACTTAAAGCAACCTCAGTTGGATTACTGCGTTCCTGACTAATGATCAACCAATTTTTCGGTTCTAGTTCTGTCATCGGCAAGCGGTAATTTTGCCACTGTAAATCGTACAACAAGCGAGTATCAGCGGTACCGCTCATTCGTCGCAGCAACGCGCGATCGAGTCGTTTGACAGTTAGGTTTTTAATCTCGGCTAACACAGTCCCTTGTCGATCAAGCAATGTGATATCAGCAGATCGAACATCTCCTTCCGGTTCTGTCCATTTCGCGAAACTAAAAACGTCCTCAGTCATCACACGATGACATACTACGCGTTCGATACTCACGGGTAAAAACAAATCATCAGCATTTTCACGCAATAACCCAGCAGCAAGTGAATGAAAGGCTCCGTCGAGTAATGTTGGTGGTATCGTGTAACCCCGCAGATCGCCCGTCGTTTGCAATTCCGCTACGACAAATTCCGTTGAAAATTTGAGCGACTTGATCACACGAAACGCAGAACCATAATTCAATCCCAGATTTCCCAGCAAGCCATAAAACTGATCCACATCGGCTGTTTCGGGTAGACTTGCGAGAATCTCCTGTAAGTTGATCGACGAAGGAATCTTTGTTTCTGACTCCACGACCGTGGACCGAAAACATCGCGTCCAATTCTCTGTCTGTTCTGGGCTAGCATAAACTTGCAAGCTCTTGCCTGATTCCTCGTCTGTTCGTAAGACTGACTGTATCCTCGTCCGCCCTTGAAGACGCAACGGTTGTTCAAATACGATCTCTTTTAATTCAATCGCTGGTTGCACTGCTAAGGCGAGATCGATAAAGCCAGCTCCGGGAAACACGATGGCTCCCATGACCTCATGGTCAGTCAACCAGGGTGGACTATCTGGTTCGATGATTTTTTCAAATCGCATTTCACTAGAAAGTCCTGCCAATGAGCATTTTTCCCCAAGCAAAGGATGGGCAGTATGCGAAATGGCTTGTGCTGCCTTCGGCTTGGCTGGACCCCAGTAGCGTTGTCTCTGAAATGGATAGGTCGGCAGTAGCAAATTTTGCTCAGACTGTTCGTGATTAAACTTCGTGAAATCAGGCGTAATCCCTTGTACGTACCCTTGAGCCACGACATCAAGCAGGAATATTTCATCTTCAACATCTTTTTCCAAACAACAGGCCAACGCAGACCGCTCACCCTGCCAAACCGAGCGTGCCATGCCAGTTAACACAGGTTGCGGTCCTACTTCAAGTAGGAAATTGGCTTGCATTTCCTGCAAACTCGCAATGCTGTCTGCATAACGAACGGGCTTGCGAATGTGATCGGCCCAATAGGTTCCATCTAAAATTTGTTCGTTTCCAACCAACTGCCCCGTCACATTACAAATCAATGGGATGCGGGCGGGCTGAAAGTCCAATGCATCAGCGAAACGTGTGAATGCTTCTAATGCTGGTTCCATCAAATGTGAATGAAACGCATGAGAGGTGTTTAATTTTTTACAACGGACGCCCTCTTCAGAAAACTGATCAATCAACTTGTTGACAACCGTTTCTTCACCACTGATGACGGTGTGTAGCCCATTTTGAGCCGCTAGCGAAACACCGGTATGCTCTGCCACAATGGATTCGACCTTGTCATAAGCCGCAAACACAGCAGCCATGGAACCACCGGTGGGAAGACCGCCGATCAATCGCCCCCGTTCACAGATCAAACGAAACCCTTGTTCCCAATCCATCACGCCGGCCACACACGCTGCCGCATACTGTCCCACACTGTGTCCCAGCACAACGTCAGGCCTTAGTCCCCAGCTTAACAGCAATTGAGCCAAGCCCATTTGCAATGCAAACAATCCAGGCTGTGTCCACTCGGTTCGATTGAGGAGTGTCTCTTGTTGCCAAAGTACGTCGAGTAAAGATTGCCCAGACAACTCCTGCATCATTGCTTCACAGTCATCAAGGGCGTCTCGAAATACAGACTGTGTCTGATATAGTTCGGCAGCCATGCCAACATACTGAGAGCCTTGTCCCGTGAATTGCCAGGCAACTGTTGATGTAGGTTGTGCTTGTCCGATGCGAACACCTTGCTGGTTGTCACTTCGATAAAGCCGATCTAGCAACTGTTCGGCTTCTTGATGTGAGCGAACGACCATCGCCAGGCGCTGCTCCATGTGTGGCCTTCCGACACCCGCAGCATGTGCTATGCTTGCCAGTGGTATTTCGTGATGCTCATTGAGCCAAGATCGATATCGATTTGTCTGGTCCAGTAATGCCTGCTCTGTTTTGGCAGATATGACCAGAAGCTGAGGTTTTTCCTTTTGTTTTTCATCTTTAAAATGCTGTGTACGCTCTCGGATATGATCGCTCAGATGACCATTACGGTTCGCTGTTTTAGGCGAATAATTCGTGAGTACAACATGGGCATTCGTGCCACTCATTCCAAAAGCACTGACGCCGGCAATCTGTTGTGCTCCATTCGGCCAAGGAGTTGTCTCAGTGACAATATCAACTGGAATTTGATCCCAGGGGATATGAGGGTTGGGTTGTTCAAAATTTAATTGTGGTGGTATCGTCTGGTTTTGCATCGCCAGCAGAACTTTAATTAGGCCTGCCATGCCCGCTGCAGCTTCTAAGTGTCCGATATTCGTTTTGACTGAGCCGACCAATAACCGATTTTGTTCGCTACGTCCTTTTGCTAGCGCCGCTACGGCTGCTTGCATTTCTAGAGGGTCACCCAATTCCGTCCCTGTGCCGTGGGCTTCTAAATACGCCACTTCATGGGGATTAATTTCTGCGCGCCTCAATGCTTCCCTGATCACACGCTCTTGTGCCCGCGGATTGGGAACAGTGAGGCCACTACTAAATCCATTGTGACCAATGGCAGAACCACGAATGACTGCTAAAATCGGATCGCCGTCACGCTCGGCATCTCGAAGTCGTTTCAATGTGACAACGCCGCAACCTTCACCTCGGACATATCCGTTGGCACCCGCATCAAAAGCCCGAGACTGCCCGGTCGGTGATAAGGCTTTCAATTTACAGGTCAGAATGTTTGTTGTGGGCGAAGCAATCACATTGACGCCCCCTGCCATGGCTTGATCGCATTCGTTTCGTGTTAAGCTGAGACAAGCCAGATGAAGTGCGACCAACGAAGACGAGCACGCCGTATCGACAGCCAGACTAGGACCTTCGAGTCCCAGATAATATGCCAATCGTCCACTTAAGAAACTTCCAGCCGCACCGGTTGCAATGTAAGGATTTAAATTTAAAAACGAATCGCTGGCTTCGTTCTGATAGTCGTTATGCATCCAACCGATGAAGACACCAGTCCGCGGTCCGATTTTCTCAGCCGTCCAGCCTGCTCTCTCCAGAGATTCCCAACCGGTTTCGAGTAACAGCCGCTGCTGCGGATCAACCCAAGTCGCTTCACGAGGTGAAATACCAAAAAAATCGGCATCGAATAAATCGATGTCTTCTAGAAATGCCCCAGTGCGGGCATACATTTTGCCTGGGGTATCTGGATTTTCAGAATGAAAGGCTGCTAAATCCCAGCGCGAATCCGGAACTTCGTTCAATTCATTTCGTTGATCGAGCAAACTCTGCCAGAAGCGTTCGGGAGTATTCGAAGTTTGTGGAAAGCGACAGGCGATCGAAACAATCGCAATCTCATCAGCCGGCGCGTGCTGTGCGGCAGCAAGCTCCTGCTTCAATTCCCGAATTTTCAGTAACGCCTGTTTATTTGGAGATAATTTCATACTGGCTCGTATTGAACACATTTCCGTTAAATAGTGAAATCTCGCGCGTTAAGATGCGGTGATCTCATTCCAACCAATCCCTGGTTGATGACAACCTGGGTGAAAGAGGCAGCCCTAGTTCACTAATCTTAGTTGTTTGCGGCAATCACATAAACAGGTAAATAAAGCTCTCCAAATACAGACTCTTTATTAACCCGCAACTGATTTTAGAAACGATGTTCAATTTTTCAATTCACGAATTAGCTGTTCCAAAGCTTCTTTTTCAGATAAC
>JAJDEK010000300.1 GCA_029259875.1 Planctomycetaceae bacterium | reverse complement strand
GGTCCTTCGGGTCTGGTGCACTATCCGGGCGTGGGTCTTTCAGATCGTTATCAAAATCATTTCTTTCTGGCTGACTTCCGCGGCACTCCTTCCCGCAGTGGTATTCGCTCGTTCGCCGTAAAACCCAAGGGCGCTTCATTTGAATTGACCGATTCGCATGAATTCATCTGGTCGATTCTGGCCACTGACGTCGATTTTGGCTATGACGGAAGTTTATATATCAGTGACTGGGTCAACGGCTGGAACGGCTTAGGTAAAGGTCGCATTTATCGCTTTACCGATACCGAACATGCCAAGGCTGCTATGGCAGCACATTCCGCAGAAATCATGAAAAGCGGTTTCTCGGAACGGCCTATTGCAGAACTTGTCAAGCTCTTAGAACACCCTGATCAGAGAATTCGAACCGAAGCTCAATTTGCGCTCGTCGATCGAAGTGCACTCGATGCATTGCAACATGTCGCACTGAAATCATCTCAACAGTTGGCGCGGCTCCATGCCATCTGGGGCATCGGTCAACTGGGGCGCAAAACGGGTTCCGCGGTCTCAGGCATTCAAACTCTGCTCCATGATTCCGATAGTGAAGTTCGTGGCCAAACAGCAAAAGTAACGGGCGAAGCAGGTTGGAAGGCTGCAACACCCGCACTCATATCGCTGTTATCAGACTCGAATGCCCGGGTACAATATTTTGCGGCGGTGGCGCTCGGAAAACTTCAAACGCAAGAGGCGATTCCTGCCCTGTTTGAAGTGCTTAAGAAAAATAACAACGCCGATCCCATGCTCAGACATGCAGCCATTCTGGCATTAGCACGCATTGGTGATACGGACTCGTTAATTGTAGCCGCGAACAACGAGTCGGCAGCGGTCCGGCTGGGAGCCGTTGTTGCACTAAGACGTCTACAACGCAAAGAAGTGGGCCTGTTTTTAAAGGACACTGATCCACTAGTCGTGCTCGAAGCAGCTCGCGCGATTAACGATGAACCAATCCCCTCAGCCCTCTCTAATCTGGCGACCGTTTCAATTCACTCTGATATGCCTGACGCCTTGCTGCGACGAGTGATGAATGCGAACTTCCGATTGGGTACTACTGATAGCGCAGTGACTATTGCCAAGATCGCCTCTGATAGCAAAGTTTCCGAACCACTGCGTCTGGAAGCGATTGAAGAATTGAACCAATGGAACGGACCTTCGCCCCTGGATCGAGTACTGGGACGCTGGCAGCCACTTGAGAAACGTGATCAGATTGAACTGGCTGGCATTGTCGGCCCTATCGTTCCCGGCCTATTTCAAAGTTCAGAAAAAATAAAAACAGCAAGTACCGGACTGGCGGCGAACTATGGCATCAAAGCAGCGGCTCCCCTGCTAGCTGAGATGGTCATTGATACGAAACGTCCCGTTGATGTGCGTGTCGCCTCTTTGGTTGCATTGAATAAACTCGACTACCTCAAAATTACCGATGTCGCGAAAACGGCGATCAAAGATACCAAACCCCAATTGCGTGTCAGTGGCAGAAACATTCTGGCGCAACATCGTCCTGACGAAGCCATACCAGTGCTGGAACAGGCCATTAACAAAGGACAAACCAGAGAAAAACAGGGAGCCATCCAAACATTGGCAACGCTGAAATCATCGGCCGCCACAGAGATTTTGGCTCGTTGGATGCAACGACTCGTCAAACAGGATGTCCCATCCGAAATACAGCTAGATCTGTTGAAAGCGGCTGAGCAGAAGCAGTCGTCTGAACTGAAACAATTACGGGCGCAATTCGAAGCAAATCGACCGAAGGGTGATGCGATTTCTGGCTATGTCGAAACACTGGCAGGCGGAAGCGCAGCACGCGGACGTGATATCTTTTATGGACGCAGTGATACTTCGTGCCGACGTTGCCATAAGATCAATGACAATGGAGGAGAAGTCGGCCCTGATTTATCATCGATTGGAATCGACAAAGATCGACGCTATCTACTGGAGGCCATTGTAGCCCCCAATAAAGCCATCGCAAAAGGATTTGAGACAGCGGTCCTCGCCATGCTAGATGGTAAAGTCATTGTTGGCATTATTCGCAAGGAAACTGATAAAGAAATCGTATTAATGGATGCCAAAGGCACGATTAGTCGCGTTGACAAAGCAGACATCGACGAACGGGTCGCAGGGAAATCAGCAATGCCGGAAGAGATTGTTAAACACCTCAGCAAAGATGACTTAAGGGACCTCGTCGAATTTCTTTTTCAGCAAAAACAAAAAAAGAAAGAAACAGCAAAGAAACATGAGGGATAAGGGATTGATTGTATAATGGGAAAAATAATTATAGAATTGCCTCCTTGTTTTGAATATCAATGCTGGATAAAATAAGCAGACAACAAATAAGAGGAATACACCTCTGTCATGTTGATTCAAAATCGTGAGTTGACCCTACAAATACTAAACTGGGGACCCCCGAAATTCGGCTGCGTGTAAACCCGGTATACCCGGGAAACACAACCCGGATTATCAGGTTCCCACTTTGCAATCACGGGTTCTAATATACCCGCGTCTGAATCACTTGGCGGAGGTTTTTTTATGGGCTTGTTCGACCAACAGGAAGCCAGCAATCTGGAAAAAGCAAAACCGTTGGCAGCCCGTATGCGTCCACAATCGCTGGAAGAATTCGCCGGCCAACAGCATTTTCTGGGTGAAGGCAAGCTCCTGCGAAGGATTCTGGCTGCAGATCGCATTGGTTCGCTCATTTTCTATGGTTCTCCAGGAACAGGCAAAACCTCTCTGGCAGAGTTAATCGCTCTACAATCCCATCGTCGTTTTGAAGCATTGAATGCAGCCTCTGCTGGGATAAAGGAGGTCCGTGCCGCGCTGGATCGAGCACGAGACGAATTAGCAACGGGTGGAAAACAAACCATTTTGTTCATCGATGAGTTACATCATTTTAGTAAAGTCCAACAAGATGTCTTGCTGCCTGATGTGGAAACCGGCATCGTTTCTTTAATCGGTGCGACGACATCGAATCCGTTTTTTTCACTCGTTTCTGCTTTGATCAGCCGCAGTCAGATCTTTGAATTTCAACCGTTGACTCCCGCTGACGTTCGACAGTTAATGCAGCGTGCTTTGGATGATGAAAAAAGAGGCTTAGGTCGTTACAACGTGACTGTCGAATCAGAAGCAATCGAGTTTTTGATCGAAGTCTGCGATGGTGACGCACGGCGGTCTCTGAATGCGTTGGAAATCGGTGTGCTTTCAATTCATGGCAGTGAAAGAGTATTCGATCTTGAAGTCGCGCAGGAATCAATACAAAAAAAGGCGATCCAATATGATCAGGATGGCGATAACCATTATGACTCTGCCAGTGCCTTGATCAAAAGTATGCGAGGTAGTGACCCGGATGCCGCGTTATACTGGCTGGCGCGGATGATTGAAGCAGGAGAAGATCCACGATTTCTGGCCCGCCGAATCGTCATTGCTGCTTCCGAAGATGTTGGCAACGCCGACCCGACAGCATTGACTTTGGCAATGTCCGCATTTGATGCCATTGGAAAGATTGGAATGCCTGAAGGCAGAATTATTTTGGCACAAGCGGTGACCTATGTCGCCACCGCTCCCAAATCAAATGCTGCATATGTTGCCATTGATGAAGCCCTCGAAGATGTCAGAAATAAATCGCTGGTTCCCGTTCCCATACATTTAAAAGACAGTCACTACTCCGGCGCCAAACAATTAGGGCACGGCGAGGGATATCAATACGCACATGCTTCTGAAGAAGGCTGGGTCGATCAGGATTATTTGGGAGTAGAAAAAGAGTACTACCGCCCGGTGGAAAGAGGATTTGAAGCCACCATTCGTAAACGACTGGAAGTCTTTAAGCAAAGACGAAAAAAAACAGGAACGGATGATAACAACCGTTCCTGAATACCCCCCTCTGACTCACATCAACCGTTCAGCACAAAGGTTGCTGTTTCAAACCGACAATTGTGATCGCTTTGGCGACTTCCCGTTCCTGCAGTAACCCTTCCAGGTTTGGCATGAAATCAACCGACATATACCATTGCATGAGCACATCAAACATCGGTTCAATCGCTTCTTCTTCAATCCCGAATTCTTCTTTCATCGGCAACGCTTCTTCCGGCGGCATATCCTGAAATTGACTGATGAGTAAAAAGTCACCTTCGTTGGATAAGTTCAAATGCAGATTACGAACTTCCGAAGAAAGAAAATGATCAATGGCGATGTGCACATCTAGTGGTCCGCCCTCAAGATAACGCCGTGCCTCTTCTGGTTGCTCATCAATAATGCGAGCTGCTGATTCGCAAACGGCGTAGACCACACTCTCATCGACGAGATCACCTTCAACGTGCTCATTGGCCAGGTGCTTGGCCCAAGTCACTGATAATAGATCCAATTGAACATGAGGCGGAACACTTCGCAGGAAAGGAACCTCTGTCAGATAACCAAATGATTCAAAGGGATCATCTCCCACTTGCTTTGCCAGAGCGATTCGCTCCAGAGTATCCATGAATGCAATCCGGAAAGCAATATAGCTGAGAAACGTCTGCGGCAAGATGTCTTTTGAAATTGTAAGCATGTTTTTAGTCGCTATAGCAAAAGTTGTAAATCTAAAAAAGTTCATGCAGAGGAAATTCAATTTGTGTTACGCACTGTCATGAAGTCAGTTACATTTGGTAAGTGACAGGTATTACTTTGCCAGAGAGGTATCCCAAACACAATAAAAAAGTTTTGAAAAAACATTGAAATTTCAGGGATCGATTAAAGTGCATGAGTCTTTCTTAACACTGTAAAACAGGGCCTAAATTACTCACAAAAACATAGTTAGCGTAAATATCGCAATCGTTAGGCTGTCACTGATTGTTATAACCGTTACATCTCAACACGGCGCATTCCAGTTTTAAGTATTGGGGCAATTTTGAATCCTCTTCAGATAGCGAATCTGAAGAGAGAGTGTCACAGGAGCACAGCGCAGTTCTCAAATCGTATCAGAAACGCAAACTGCTATAACAGGCATTGACGACCTCATCCCACTTCGTAACAGCATGAAGCCAATGATATTGAGAGACAATAAATATCAGACTCTTGCCTCAGTGATGAGGACAAGAGTCTGATTGTATCGATTTTGAATGCTGCTTGAGTTTAGGCATCAATCATCTGGTCGATTCAAGATAGAAATATTTTGGACGTTCCAAAGTATTTTCTCATTTCAAGAGTCAAATATCCTACGAAATGATCACAATTCATCTTAAACCTTACTCATGCTTTTTTCATTTTCCGCATTTTTAATTGATAACGATCCCTCTATTTCCTGGATTCGGAGAATCGCATCATTAAATGTTTCCAGACAATTTCCATCGGCCATATTTTCGAAAATCCGTAAACGTTCCAAGGTGCGTTCAACCTGTGGTTTCAAACCGGTGAAGAACACGATCGCTCCCTGTTGGTGGGCCTTTTCGACAATATCATCTAGTAAATAGGCTCCCGACATATCCACCATCGGAACACGGGCCATACGAATAATCAGATATTTATAGTCTACTAACGCAGAAGAGGCGCGATAGATTGTATCTGAGACGCCAAAGAAAAGAGGGCCTTCCAGTCGTAACTTAAGAACCTTTTTCTTGAGTTCTTCTGGCATGGGAACGTCACCGGGTAAGGGACGATTGACTTCATTGAGATTGACCACATTCTGCTCGTAAGCCTGACCCAGTTCCTGCACGATGCGGACAAAGGCAATCGTGATCCCCACCCCCATAGCAACCAACAAGTCAACTGAGATCGTGAGAATCAAAACCGCCCAGAAACAGACGGAATCCATGAATGGCATGCGGTGTAAAACGGGCAACACACGGTAATCGATGATATCCATACCCACTTTGAGCAGGATCCCTGCCAGACAGGCCATTGGAATATAGCTGGCGTACGGTGCCAATCCCAACATTAACGCCAAGAGCACGAGGCCATGTACAATAGAAGCTAAGCCGGTTTTCCCGCCACACTTGATATTGGCAACCGTTCGCATTGTAGCAGTTGCGGTGGTCACGCCTCCCACAATCCCACAGCCCAGATTGGCAATTCCCTGCCCGAAAATTTCTCGGTCACTGTTATGACGCTCATTGGTCATGTTATCTGCCACCAGGCAAGTTAACAGGGAATCAAAAATACAAAGCCCAGCCAAGGCAAATGCGCCGCCAATCATATCGCCAAACCGAGTAAAGTCAGGCCAATATAAATGCGGCACACCAACGGGCATCGAGGCAATATATTCAATGTCATTGAAGTGAAAGAGGTGTGCAATACTGGTTCCGACGATTAAACCCAACAGCGGTGCTGGCAACCATTGTTTCTTTGTGATGCGCGGCCAGAGCAAAATAGTAAAAAACGTCGCCAACGAAACAATCAATGCATGTGGTTTTTCATGCATGATGTCATAGGGAATCTGCTTGATGGCTCCGATCACAGAATTTGGCGTGGCAAAACCCAGCATGGGTGGAATTTCCAGCAGAATAATAATCACGCCGATCCCACACATAAAACCAGATACGACAGAGTAAGGTGTGTAATAGATAAATCGACCGATTTTCATTAACGCCAATGCGATACACACCAGACCACTCAAAAAGACCATCGACATCGCAAACACAATGTCAGGTTCTCCGGTTGCCAATTTGGTGGCAGCGATAATGGCC
>JAJDEK010000299.1 GCA_029259875.1 Planctomycetaceae bacterium | reverse complement strand
GTGGGTAGTATGCGATATCTAAGATTGACACCTCGTTTTTTCCTTTTTTTGTTCGTGACCTATACCTTATTTGGATTACCCGAATTCACGTTTGCTCAGCCACCAGTTGATGCGAGCAAACCTGCTGTAGATCAGAAGGATAAGGCACTCGAAAAGGAAGAAAAGGAAGATGAATGGGATCGTCTGATATATATCCCCTTTAAAAATATCAAGAAGGTCTTCAATAAGTCTGAAGCGACCATTTTCATGCCGTATCTGGAGTATTTAAAACTCTGGTCTCAGTCAGCAGGCATCGGTACTGAAGGTGGCATCAACTTTCCAGTTAAAGCTGTCGTGACTAGTTCTTCTTATACAGGGACGATTGAAGAAAATGTGGTCCGTATTAAGTGTGACTTGACGGTTCAGGTGATGGGAGATCCTTGGGTAGAAGTTCCACTACGTTTTGGTAAAGCCGCGATTGGAAAGGTTAGCTCTACGAAGCCTAAAGTCTTTTTGCGCGGAACTGGAAATGGAAGCTATGCCCTGCTGCTTTCTGAGAAAGGAGAGCATCAAGTACAAATTGAACTGCTAACGCGTGTGAAAAATTCGCCCGAAGGACACAGTTTTCAGTTTGAATGTCCGACGGTCGGCATCACAACTTTAGAATTAAAGATTCCCGAAGCAGATCAAACTGTGAAGATTACCCCCCAACTGGTGCGGCTGCCGATCGATTCTCCCAAAGATGCGACTTTGGTTAAATCGACATTGGGTGCCACCAATCAAATCACAGTTCTCTGGTATCCCCGTGAAAGCACAAAGCCGGAAATGGACTTATTGGCAAGTGTCGAGAATTCTACTTTGGTTTCAATTCGAGATGGCTTAGTCCATACTCAAGCATTATTAAAATATGAAGTTCTCAGAGGCGATATGCAAAGTGCACGGATTGCGGTTCCTCTCAAAGATCGTATCCTGGATCTTTCTTCCTCCAATACCAAAATCAAAAGCTGGAAAATAGAGAAAACGGCTGACAAACAAATAATCTTAGTCGAGTTTCTTAATAAGTTGCAAAATGGTGCGCTGATTCAAGTTCATACCGAAAAAGAGATTCCAGAAGAACCATTTAATATTCTTGGCTTATCTGAGACAGCAACCAGTGGAATTCATGCACTCGATGTCATCAGGGAGAGCGGCCAGATTGCCATTGTTCCCGGAGAGAGTATGACGTTTTCTGTAACCAATACAGAAGGAGTCACTCGCAGTGAAGTAGCAAGCGTCCCCAAGAGTATTCAAAGGCCCAATGCCGTTTATTATCGATTTTTCAATCCCTCAGCAAAACTGCAAATTAGCATACAGCCACTCGAACCTCGTATTTTTGTAAATCAGTTGACCGAGTGCATTTTCGGTGAAGATGAAATTCGAGTGAAAGCACAACTTGATTATGACATTCAACGGGCGGGCATTTTTTCGTTTCAATTGAAAGTGCCAGAAAAGCTGGTCATTGATTCTGTCAATGTGGCTGGCCTAAAAGAATATGATTTTGATAAGAAAACGCGGCAGTTAACGGTTTCTTTGCTGCAAAAATATCAGGGAAAATTAAAACTACAGATTCGCGCTCATCAGAATTTCGATAAGGGAGCACAAGAATCTAAGGTAAATATTCCATTGCTGGAACCAACGAATGTTGAACGGGAAACAGGTCAGGTCGCCATTTATGCTCCAGAATCAATGGAATTGATTATTAGTAATCCGGATGTTGTTGGTGCGCAGCCTGCTACTAATTCAAGTCCGAGAGTCGCGAAGGCTTCATTGGCTTCTGTTTGGGATTATAATCGCCGTCCGGTTGTGATTCCGGTAAAGATTCGAATCAAGCCCACGCGCCTGGTCGCAGATGTTGCAACCAGTGTTGAAGTCAAAGAACAGATTGCTGAAGTGCTCAGCAGAATTGATTATCAGGTTCAGTATGCGGGAGTAGATACTTTTCGTTTTGCCGTTCCTGAAGCAATTGCTGATTTGATTCAGATTCGTTCTTTATCACCCGCTCCGGCACCATCCATCAAGCAGAAAATCCGTACTGAAAAAGCAGTCGAAGGGTGGGTTATCTGGACTGTGACCACACAAAGAAATGTTCAAGGTCCTTATGCACTTGAAGTTCGCTATGACATTACACCAGGCATGTTGACTTCTGCTGCAAAGCCAGATGATGAAGAAGATAAAGCGGACAAGAAAAAGAAAGAGGCACCAAAAACGGAAACAGGCGATATGTTGTTGGAAAAAATCGCCTTACGACCAGTGAAAGTATTAGGTTTAGAAAAAACAGAGGCTAATCAGCGGTCGCGTAATGTTCCCCTATCTAGGATTTATGGTGAAATTGCTGTCAGGAAGTCAAGAACACTTTCTGTCTCGACTTCAAAACTAGAAGAGCAACTGGACCCGATTGATATCCGCGAATTGAAATTATTGCCCAAAGAAGGGTTTTTGGCGTTTCGTTACTTTAGTCAACCAGTGAGTCTGGAACTCGTATCCACGAGACACAAAATTCAGGAAGTCGTTGAGACGATTATTATGAAGTCTCTAGTTGAGGTCGTTGTGACCAAAGAAGGACGTTCAACTTACCGTTGCCGTTACTTGATGAAATCCAGTGAACGACAGCAATTAAAAGTGGCTTTGCCCGAAGGTATGGAACCTTTGAGCGTTACTGTGGCCGGTCAACCTGTTCCTCTGGAAAAAGATGAGCAAAGTCAAAGCGACGAGGGCTGGTCAACGTTTTTTATTAACGTTGCCCGAGACCAGTCTTCAGATCAATCATTCCTCATCAGCCTGTTATTTACGAAATCAGTTCCTCGAATTACAGAATCGCCAGGCGGTAATTTAAAGCTACCATTACCGCGCTTTGGTGGAATCACTGGAGAAAACGTTGTCGTTCAACAATTGAAAACAGCCATTTGGGTTCCAGAACAATATGCATTGGTCGGTGTGGCTGATGACTTTGAGCCCGACTATCAACCTTTTATGTCAGGCATCATTCCTAGAAGAGGTGGAGTTAAGGTTTCAGGCGAATACTTTGATTCATGGATTGGCGCCTCTGCAGGTTCATTGGTGGACTTTCCGACAGAAGGCCGTGTGTTTTCTTATACGCGCTTGGGGGACAGCCCTGAAATCAGTGTTTCCTGGTGGAAGCTCTCCTTTTATACCTGGATCTTGAGTGTCTCTCTGATTCTGATTGCCTGGGTCATGCGAAATAAGACTTGGGAAACTAAGCTAGCCTTGTTGATCTTGTTGATATTCATACTTGCGATTTACTCATTGACTGATGCAGACAAGGTCCTGAATGGTGTTTATGCCGCGCGTTTTGGGATTGTTGCAATGCTTAGTCTGTGGCTCTTATATGCCTTCTCCAGATTACGTTCCGGAAAAGGACTATCAACGCATACGATTGCCAACCAGGATTCCAAATTTGATGGCAGCAGTCATTCGGCCGCTGTAATTCCACCTCCTGGCATATTTGATGAGTTCATGCAAAATCAATCTGACAAAAGATAGTCTAGAGACAGGTGGTGAGGCTTGACCTTGCATGGATATGGCGTTGTTGATTGTTTTAAGAGACTAACTGTGAGCGACTAACTTCAATGGGGTTCGCCATGATTTTGAATACGACTAATTCTTTAGAGGCCGCAACGATTTTCCAGCAGCGATTTCTGTCTAAAAGAGGCATTCTGTGTTGGTCAGTCTGTTGGTTGAGCATTTTTGTCTGCACAAACTCAGTTCTGCAACAGACTGCTTTGGCACAGAAGTCTGTCATGCGCAAAAAAGTAGCCACTTCTGATCTGAAAAAATGGCCGAAAACAGCTATTTATATTCCCGTCGATGAGTTGGATGCATTACTGACTCGTGATCGTAGTGGTGTGCTATTACCGCGGGCACAATATGAAGCATTAAAAAAACAAGCCAACGTAAATTCTGGTGGCGTTGTATTTCCACATTCGAATGTCATTATTCATGACGCTACATATCAAGCAACGGTCTCAGATCGACAGTTAATGATTGAAGCGACTATTTCATTTCGACAGTTTCAACAGAAACTGACTGCGATCAATATGCCCTTGCATGGTTTGGCTGTGGAATCTGCAATGTTAGACCAGCAACCAGCAATGATCGCACGCTCCTCAGGAAAAATTGATTTACTTCAGTTATTCACTCAAAAACCGGGTGACCATCAACTGGTATTAAAATTATCGGCTTCATTGAATACCGTTGGTAGCGATCAAGTTGCCCAGTTTCAACTCTTGCCGAATGTTGCTAGCCGCTTCAAATTAGAAATTCCTTCAGATCAGCATCTAATCATAAACGATTTAAAATTAAAACCATCCGCTAATAATGGTGAAAAAGCAAGTTATGAGTTTCCTATCGGTGGTGCTGGACAAGTCAGATTAAAAATGACAGAGCAAGCCCGAGAACAGACCAATGATTCTCTGGTATTTGCCCGCAGTGCAATCGGTGTCTCGGTGAGTCCGGGGAAAGTCGCTTGGCAGGCACAGTCGTCATTGAGTATCTACGGGCAATCTCTAGATCAAATTGTACTCAGTGTTCCCCAATCTTTGGAAATCGTGAGTGTAGAATCAACGGGATTAGAATCCTGGGAATTAAATGATAGTGCTAAGGATCAACAGAGAACCGAAATTACTTTGAACTATCGTCAGCCGATTGAAGGGGAGCGGCAAATTATTTGTCGTGGAGTCATGACCACAGAAACAGGTCAAGTTTGGCAAATTCCCGACCTCTATATTCAAAAAGTGAACTCCCACGTTGGATCAGTTTTGATTCGATATCCGTTTGGAGTTCGTCTGCAAGTTGAAAATACCGATGGTGTGAGGCGTCGAGTTCTTAATAATACAACAGGTTCGAAAAAGGCTTCTGAACGTTCTGCGAATAGCCCCGGGCTGGACTTTGATTTCTGGCAGCAGAAGTTTGATATTACTCTAATGACACAAGAAAAACGGTCCGAAGTTCAGATGGCGGTGTCAACGATTGTTGAAATCAATGAACAGGGTATGAATTTACAATTAGTGACGACTGTGGAAAGTTTGTTCGCGCCACTCTTTGAATTTCAAATGAACATTCCCGCTGAATGGACCATCCTCGGGGCAACACTACAAAACCAGAATATTAACTGGAAAGAATCCTCTAGAGAAGCAGGCAGCAAATTAATTCGACTGCCTTTCGTCAAAGCATTACCTGCCAATACCGAAGCCAAAGTTGTGATTATCGCCCACCGCGATCTGGAAAACTGGCCTCCTGATACTGGCAGTCAATTGCTGGAGTTACCCAAAATTGATTTGCCTCAGGCGAAAATTTTAGAAGGTTCCATTGTCATAAATGCCGACAATGACTGGGATTTGGTTCCCAGTGGATTGACGAATTTGGAACCGATGCAGGAACGTATTCCCAAAATGCGTTTTGGGTATCAGTATCAGGATAATAACTACAAAGGGAGTTTGACGGTTTCCCGGAAGCCACTTCAGTTAGCTGCGCGGCATTTACAATATGTAAGACTGGATCAAACTACTTTGTTTTCTCATTTCGAGGCGACTCTCAATGTAGAGCGGGGCAGTTATCGAAAATTAATGGTAGCACTTCCGGAGAGCGTCGGAACTGATCTTCAGTTTCGGCTTGTGAAAACAGCTGGCAAAATCATCGAACAAGTTGCGGATGAACCACAGAACGGCCTTCGCGTCTGGACTCTTAAAATGGACCGTCGTTTGAGCGGGAAACAAATTCTGGCAGTCACAATAGAACAGCCTCGGAAAGGAGGCGAGATCGTCAAGATTCCTCAATTGCAAATCATGTCTGCCGATCGACAGTATGGTGAGGTTGCATTCGAGGCCGAAGGGGATCAGCGTTTAAAAATTCAAGCGATGGGCCTGCGAGGCCAGCCTTTAACGGCAATTGATGCTGCCGAGTTACAATTACCTGTAATGTATCGGCCCCGTGAACGAATTGTAGCCGCTTACCGATTTGTCGGAGTCGGTCATCAAATACAAGCTGAAGAAACCCGCTTCGATCAAACGGCAATTCCCACAGCGATTGCGCATCAACTTGCCCTGAAAAGTTTGTTGGGCCACGCAGGGGAAGTCCAGAACGAAGTATTGCTCTCATTTTCTGCAGTCGGCATACAATCCTTAGAGGTCACTCTGCCAGATCAGGCACAATTACTGTCTGCTCTGGTCGATGGAATTCCTGTTGAAGTTCGTAAGACGGGGCAAGCTTTTATCATTCCAGTGGCATCTAGTAGTCAGAGTGATAGCACACGCACTTTGAAACTGTTGTACGATATGAACCAAAGGCCTTTGCACCAGCTACAACAGTTTTCACAAATACCACCTCAGGTTGCTGTTGTGGATGGGACGGGGCAGACACAGCCTTTGGAAATTATGAACCAATCATGGTCTGTCCTCTATCCGGATGAGCTTTTAATCACGGAGAGTAAGGGAGATTTCATACCTACCAAACCATTGATCCGTCCTGGTATGCTCGAAAGTGTTCGCCAACATCTTTCTCTTCTCTCGCCTCGCGAAATAGTGGGAAGAGTCGTTATGCTGTTCTTTGTATGCATCGCGATCCTGATTTGTGCTTACTGTTTTCGCAGAGGGGGCGTCGTTGGAATGGCGTTTCTTTTTGGCGGGTTCTGTGTGCTGTTCCTGATGGTTTTATTATTGATGCCTGCAGTGCAATCGAATCGTGCGTCAGTTAGCATGTCTTCGTCACGAAATCTGCAAGAGCAGCAGGGACTTGCTATTCCGAGTCATCATGATTCCTCGGAAAAGGCCGAATATTTTTCAAATGATGATTATGGTGTAGAAACTGAGACTATGGCCCGGTCGCGATTCAGTGGAGAGGCTGATAAAAAGCTGAGTGTCTTGGGTGATCAATCAAAACCGGCAGCGCCAATGGCACGACCTGCTTTGACAATAGAACCGGGAAATTTGGAAAACCAGCGTTTACTACAAAATTCAAAAAGAAGAATTGTAGGCGGTCAAGTATTTGAGGGTGGGGGTGAGGTGAGAGCTGGTGGTGGATTAGGTGGTGGTATGCTACCTGCAGCAGAGGCCCCTATTTTACCAGAGGAGCGATCAAAAAAGGACTTAGGTGCGCAATTAGAAACTTCTCTTCCCGCGAAAGCATTAGGCGGACGATTGTCTGTAGTAGCGCCGTTACCAGAACCAGCCGGATTCCGCTCATTGGCATTCCAATACTATGGAGCACCTCGGCAAGAACCATTGTCTCTGAGCATTTCATTACAGCAGTCACAACGTAGTTGGCGATTTTGCCTCGCTGTGATTGCCGGTCTGCTTTGGTTGAGTTGGTTGTTACGAGGGATTTCTTGTTTACGAAAGCTGGCATTGGTAATGTTTGGAATTCTACTTCCTGTTGCCTGTAGCGCGCTTGTCTCAGCCCAGTATCAAGCACTTCTGGATGGTGTCTTTTGGGGATCAATACTTGCGGGTGTTTTATGGAGTATTGAGTGGTTTTATCAACGGCTTCGATCTGAGATCAAAGGGTTCCTTCATTCGACTGATAAACAGGCAGTGGTCACATCATTAATTTTGTTGGGAACGTTTATCTGTGGTCCAGAGGCTGTATTTGCGCAGAAAAAAACAGTGGTGGAACCAAAACTGCCTCAGAATCTGGTTGTTCCCTATGAAGTCGGGAAGGATCCATTGAGTTCACAGCGGGTCTTTCTGTCGCGAGAAGAGTTTACGAAGCTTTGGAACGAAGCGAACCCCGATCAACGGGTGAATCAAGAGGTCGAATCAGGGGGCGTCATTAGCCAGGCACTTTACTCTGCAAAGGTTCTTCCAGGAGCAGCAGCGGGCCAAGCAATTGTGCATGTGACGGGACGTTTGGTGATCCACACAATCGGCAATCAACCGGTGACGCTTCCCTTGCCTATAGGTGAAGCAGCAATCAGCAGCGCACTCTTGGATGAAAAATCAGCAACACTTTTAGCTCGTCAGCCCAATCAAGACAAATCAAAAAAGGCAAAGTCAGAAAATATTTACTCTATTGTTATTTCCAAGCCTGGCTTGCACGTGTTGGATCTGAATTTCGATCTTCCTGCACGTCAGACCGGAGTCACAGGTAGTTTTCGGATTAGTCTACAGCCGGTTGCCAGCGGACGATTAACCTTAGAACTTTCCGATAAAGACTCCCAAATTAGCATCACAGGGACGAGAGCCTCTTATCGAAAGCAGACGCTATCCGGAAAAACTACACTTGAACTTCCCATCGACCAAGGCGGCGCTTTGCAAATTTCCTGGCGACCTGCGGAAGAGCGTGGCGCGATTCAGGGAATTTTGCAATGTAAATCCACCTTAGCGACCATCATTCAAGATGCTGGTCTGGTACTACAGAGCGAGCATGATTACCGCATTCGTCAAGGAGAAATGAATCAAGCCAGTTTGAAAATATCAGAAGGTTTACGCATTCAATCAATTAGCGGGCCGGACGTGGGAGGCTGGGAGATGGTTGGTAATGGAGAAGAACGTCGCATAAAGGTCTTTTTACGACGTGATATTAAGGATACAACGAAGATAAATGTCGTCGCCTTCCAACCTTTATCAATTGGCAAGCAGTCCCGCACCGTCAATATGCCACAAATTGTGCCTGAAAATATTACCAATGAGACAGGTACAGTTGGCGTATATTCAGAACCACAATTTCAAATTCGTCCGGAAGAGATTGCCGGGGCGATTCAAATTAATATTCAACAGTTTAAAAATCCGGGGACATCTTCACCTGCTTTGAAGATTGCTGGTCAGGTTTTAAGCCCGCAATGGGCTTATCGTTTTTCGAGGCGTCCTTTGTCGTTTCGTTTTTCAGTGTCTCGTCGACAACCTAAAAAACTGGCAGTGGCCGAACATGCGGTTTTAGTTGCTCCAAGCAAAATGAGTCTTTCCAGTCGAGTGAAATATCAATTAAAGGGAACGCCTGAGTCTACGTTTGTGATCGAACTCCCGGAATCCTATCTCATTTTGAATGTGAACGCAGAAGAATTAGATGACTGGTACGTGATTGAGCAGAACGCCGACGATATGCGGGTCTTGGTTCTCGAATTTAAGGAATTGAAAACAAATCAGGTAGAAGTCGTCTTTGAGGGTGTGATCCCTCGAAATGTAAACAAGCGCGAAGCAGAAGTAATGATGCCGACCCCGTTGGAAGTTTCATCTGTCCGTAGCGATCTTGCTATTTGGTGCGATGACTCTTTGGTAGCAAGCGCACCAGAGTTAAAAGATTGGCGTTCTATTTCACCCGAAGAATTATCAGCAGAACTAAAAGGGCAGCAACCCCGCTTGCCTCAGTTTGCTTT
>JAJDEK010000298.1 GCA_029259875.1 Planctomycetaceae bacterium | reverse complement strand
GCACCAACTCGCCCTGAAACGCTTTTGTTTGATGCGTTGACAAAAAGTGCTGGATCACGGCATCTGTTTGAGACTCTGTCAGCAACCCGGTGAACGACATCAACTGACCATGTTCCACAGCCTCTTTGCGCCGGCGTTTGCTGCGATCCATGTATTCCTTGTAGTCTTGGGGATTCGTATCCAGGTAATCTGCATCGTTACTCATTGAATCCCGCTTTGCTATCCAGAGCAAAGAGTCCAGGTTTTTGAGAACATTTACCTGATTGTTGGCCAAAGGGAGGACAGATCCCCAGTAATTAGTGGAAACGAGTCCGCCAATAAAGAAATAACCCGAGTGGAACATGAATTTCTGATTTAAGCGTAGGCCAAGGCTCTTTTGCTTTGTCACACGGTAACGCTCTAAATCTTCGGTGCTCTGCTGCTTTTGAGCCATCACCGATGGACAGACATTGAGAGAAAAGGCCATCATTATGGTAGCTATAAAATATTTTGCGGTAATATATTTCTGAGGCATGATTTCTTCCTCTGCTATGTAATAAATTCTCCCACCAATGAGGACGAACGCAAGAATAAAATTGAATTATTTCCAGAAATCGAGCCACCACAAAATTTATCCGTAGGTGGTGTCACCGTCCCACGTGAGATATCGCTTCCTTGCCATGAACATAGTATAAAATGGACATCAATTCGCGATAAGACTACTTCTCAAACACATTCCAAGTTTCCAGGTCAAGGCTTCTTTGGTAACCGTTGTGATAACCTCATTGTAGTTTGAATGAAATACAAATTTAATCTGCCCAACGAAGGACTGAGGTTAGGTTTTTCTGGTGCTTTTCAACCACCACGGGAAGAGATCTAATTTTGATGGAGTCTCGATCTACTACGCGAACGTTATAATTTCCTGGCGGTACATTCGTAATCTTAACCTGCCTGGCTTCGTTCTTAGTCACAGACCAGACAACGCTTTCTATCCCTTCTGGATTCAAGCATATGGGAAGGATGTGTACGATTTTACACAGTTTTTCTCTAGCTTCCGCCATGTTCCAAGTTGAACCTCTGGTTGTTCATCCCACTAGTTCTAATGCACAGTACAAGTGCATCAACAAAGTTTAGTCGAATTAAATAGCCTTGAAAAATGTCGCCTGATAAAGCTAGGTCAAAATGTTTTCCACGCGCATTTGGCATTCTGAATGGAGGCTCAGTCGCCAGAGATTAATGCATGATATAAGTCGTCTATCTATCAATCCAAACATAAACCCAATGACTATGATTTCTGCTTCAATCAGTGGTCTATATATGAACTACCAAGATTAAATCGTGATAAATATAGTCATTCATCTACCCGGTAAATGTAGATCGAATAACCTGCCCGGGCTACTGGTTTTAGATTATGGAAGTACTCATAAAAAGGCTTGTCATTTTCGAAGTAATGATAGCCATAAACCTGATTGACGCTTACAGCGTACCAACCAGGTGCCAAAACAAGAGAGTCAGGGGCTTCTGGATCTTGTCGCGGTACTTTTTTACTCTCAATCTCAGCAATCTCTGGTGCGATATCCCAATCAGAAAAGTAAGTCACATGGAAGGGACGACATTCTGGATTATTGTCGTACCATTTTTTTAAGAAGAGGAGATCCTGTCCCCAATCTATGTTGCCATCAAGTAGATGTCTCGGGCCACCAAGTGGACCACCTACAGCAACATTAAAAAATGATAAAGAGTGAGGTAAGACTGATATTGATTCGCCAATGCCCAATAACAGCAGTCCGTAGAAAATCGGTGCCAACCGACTGCCCTTAGTGAGATGTTTTGCAATTCGACTTGTAAAAATAAAGAAAAACGGCAGTGCAGGAAGTACATACCGGTAATACCGATTGAAACCGGTTTGAGAACTGACTAGAACCAGAACAAAAAATGCGGGGACCAAGAGGAACCACTCATTGATTGAAGGTCTCCATTCTGGCTTTTGGCTTAAAAGTATGGCCGACAACCAAGAAAAGAAAATCAACATCAGGTAACCAATTGGTGTTTTCACTAAAAAACCGTAGATGTAATAATACCACCAGCCACCTCGTTTTTGTTCTCCGCAAAGATAAGACCATTTCCCGCGTTCAAAATCATATTTTTGCACATCGATCCCACGTAAGAAATTTCCCGGTAATGGTACTGGAATCGCCCCAAGAACCGTTCCAGTAAATCGATTGGCGCCATGGGGCGGATTCTCCTGCCCACTTAACAATTTGCTTACAAATTGAAAATTTCCGAGAGGTGTAAAGCTGCCTTCAAATCCATAACCAAGGTTTAAGATATAAATTCCGAGCAACAGAATGACAGCGATCTGTCTAACCGGTCTCTTCTCTTGTCGAATTTTGGACTTTTGAGACCAGAATTGACAACCGATCCACATTGTGGGAAAAATTATCAAGAAGAAAATCCATGTAGACTTTGTAAGCAATGCCAGTCCCAACGCAGTTCCACACCATAGTGTCGTCTTCCAGGTTGGTTTAATTAACCATTTCCAGAACATCCATGTGGCAAACAGTCCTGTTGATGTAGATCCTGCGTCGGGTGTAATTGATGCTCCCCAAGCAATGAGATTGGGAGAAAATGCATACAGCGATAAAGCGATCAAGCCTGACTTCCAACCGTATAATTCTTTGGCCCAACGATAAGACACTACGCAGCCGAGTACAGAAAATGGAATGCACGCAAATCGTGCTAGACTAAAATACCAAAAGGTATTGAATCCATTATTCTTGGTGAAACTCTTCCCGACCCAAAACTCTGATCGTGAATATGGGGAATCTTTCCAATTCGACCAATCTTGGACAGCATCAGTGAGCATCACAGGAGCTGCAGCCACCATTCGCACAAGTGGTGGATTCACTCTGTAAAGATCAAATTTCCCATATTCCCAATGGTTAATGCCGGAAGGTAAATGAGCGAGTTCATCAATATTTGGACTGTTTACACATGAAAGCCATACAAGGATTCCAATATGGATTGTGATGATCAAGGTCACCACTAGCATTAGCCAATTTGGAGGTACTTCCTCATTGACAATCTCCTCATTCTGAAAATTTAGTATCATTTTGGAAAAACTTTATCTTCGTTATGAAAAAGACTGAGGCTGGTCTTCACTAACTTTCAAGCTCGGGCGATTTAGTGGTCTCCAGAAACAAAAACGTAACAGGGTTATTAAAGCGTGAATCCCATCTCGAAGCAGATGGAGTTTTTTTCCATCAACGACAGTCCTGGGAAAATACGAAACTTCAACTTCCTTCACTTTGAGCCCCATATGAGAGGCTTTGGAAATTATCTCGGGGCAGAATTCAAACCGCCGGCACTGTAAAGCCATATCCAAAACGTCGGTACGTTTTAGTACCTTGAAACAACAGGCTGAATCCGAAAGTTTATAACCATATAGTAACCACACCATACAATTGAGTAATTGAACTCCTAAGCGATGTGCTGAGAGTGCGTTTCTGTTGGGATACACTCGCGAACCAATTACAAATTCGGCCTGATTTCTCACTAAAGGCTCGATAAGTTGTGGGTAGTCTGTAGGCGACACTTCCAGATCGGCGTCTTGAACAACGACATACTCGCCCGATGCAACATTCAAACCAGAACGAATCGCAGTTCCTTTTCCCATATTTTTCCTATGTTCAAGCCAAACAATCCGGGCAATGTGTTGAGGTAGTAACTTTTCAGTTTGAAGCCATATAGCAATGGTTTCGCTAGTCTTATCACTTGATCCATCATCGACGAGAATGATTTCTTTATCTGTACTTTCTTCGGCAACTTGAGAGATTAATCGCAGCAATGTTTCTTGCTCATTAAAGATCGGCACAATGACTGACAGTAAAGGGAGTTTGAGGACATCCCTGGTTGGATTGAGTGTTTCGAGTTTAGTCTGATAGTGTTCCATGGGTTCCCCAAATAACGATTCAGAATACTCAAAATCAAATACGGATGGCAATTTTGTTTCGATACAAAAACAGCAGGAAGAACCATAGCAAGGCCGTTTCTACAAATGCTGTCACAAATGGAGCTGTTGCTCCTAACAAAATCGACACATCCCCGCCTGTTAAGACTAAGGCTATACCATCTAGAGGAATGAAACGCATTATCATAAATGCCACGAGTAAGTTCCGCCCAGCAACTACAAAAGGGAATAGGAGTTTCTTTTGCTGAAAAACTTCGCATATAAGAAAACAACCTCCTAGTAAGATTGAACCGATCCCTGCAGTGACCATCACGTACGAAGAAGTCCATAGTGGTTTGTTAATTGGAAATACCAAATCCCACACTGTGCCAATATTAATCGCTATCAGACCTCCCATAAACAACCAAAGTGCTTTCACTGTCTGCTTCTTATCACTTAAAAGAAGATCTCCCCATAATACTCCCACGATTGCACTCGCAACTGCAGGAAGAGTTGACAGCACGCCCTCTGGATCCCATGTGTTATAGAATAGTCGTCCTGGAATAATTTGCGAATCAATCCAGGCAGCGAGATTCTTGTTAAACGAGAACTCACCAGCATCCCCACCCGGAAAGGGAACCAGAGCCATGATCCCCCAATAAACAAGCAACAATACTATAAGAAGAAAACATCGACCTCTAATTTCTGTATGGATATAAATAATCGATGCAAGCAAATAACAGATCGCCATTCGTTGCAAAATACCACATAGTCGAATGTCTGGCCAGATGTTAGAAAATCCCCCATTGTAAATAAATCCAAGCATAAAAAGGATTAATGAACGACGAATTACTTTTGAATAGAATTCTGTTCTTATTGTAGTGTCATACCTATAACGCTTTAACGAGAGTCGAACAGAAAGCCCCATTAGCATTATGAATCCCGCAAAACTAAAATCCACCCAAGTCAGGCCATGCCAAGAGGAGTGGTATAATTGCGAGTTGATAGTATCTTTTACGATTCCCTGCGGCAGACTTTGAACTGCGGGAACTAACGGGATTCCGATCATCATCCTGGCAATGATAATTCCACGAAAAGCGTCGACAGATACCAGTCTCTCATCTGTATCTGTTTTCAAGGGATATGATTCCTAAAGCTGTTTTTCTAATGCGAAACGATAGAACTGAAAAGAATGATTGGAACCACATTTCACTTTCCCATTTAATTTCTGCTGTCAGTGAAATGGAAATTTGACAAACCCGGATAGTATTTGGTACATTCATTCAAATGATACATTGTTCACCTCTTGTTTTCAACTTTCAGATATAGGAAATTCTTTTTCTGCTGTAGATGAGATTACTTCTTCATAGGTTATGAATTGAATGTTACGATTAATTCTCAGACGACACGCACTCGGTTTGCTATGTGGATTTCCTGCTGTTGTTGCCGGGCTGCGATATCTTCAGGGGAAAACTTCTCTACCTGACCGGTCACGAAAAGTAATCTTCACCAGTGATGATGCCGGAATGTGCAAAGCAGTTAACGAGGGAACCATCGAAGCCATGCAACATGGTATTATTTCTTCAGCAAGCATCATGACATGTTGTCCTGAGTACGACGAGTTTGCTGAGTTCGCCATCAATCATCCTGAGTTTGATTATGGAGTACACCTGGTTTTAACTTGCGATTTACGAGAACAACCGTGGGGACCTATCCTCGGAGAGAAGGCTGTCCCCTCGTTAGTCGACGATGAGGGGTATTTTGCTTTTTGGCCACATAAAGACATAAACCCTGAAGAGGTGAAACGAGAACTCAGGGCACAAATCGAACGTGCGTTCAATTCTGGCATTCGTATTTCTCATCTCGATCATCATATGTGGGTGATGTTCCACAGCCCAGAAATATTGCGTCTTTATGTTCAATTAGGCTTAGAATATAATTTACCCATTCGCTTTTGTCGCACCCCACCTAAAAGAGTTGCAAGATCTCCTGAACTCATCCAAACCTACAACGAGCAATTGCAACTGTTGGATTCAAAAAGTTTACCGGTTCTCGACTATATCGAGTCTGCTAACTATTCAATCGAGCCTCAGAAGAAACGGAAGTATTTCCTTCAACAACTCCAAAATCTGCCTTATGGAGTTTCAGAAATTGCCACACATTGTTCAGTCATACATGATCAATTTAATCCACCAGACGTAGAAAAGCGATTAGCCGATCTGGAGTTCTTTACTAGCAAAGAGGCAGAAGAAGAGTGCCACTGGTCGAGATTAAATCGAGTAGATTGGAATGGTATCGAGAAAAAACGTACCTTCATAAGGGCTGGTACCGTTTTTTAAGGCAGGTCATCTTCGCTAGATATATTGTACAATCAGACTTATTCGTATAACTTGGCAATAAAGAACGTCAAGAATAATGATTTATATGAGTTGAATTATGGATGGAAATACTTGAAAGAATCAGTGGAAATTGTTTCATTCTTACAAAATAAAGTTTTCAGTAGGCGATTGCTAGTAAGCCTAATTGTTTTCGTCCATATATCACTTTGCGGCTGGGGAGCATGGCGGCATTCACCTACGATGGATGAACCGGCCTATTTAGCTTCTGGGATAAGCCATTGGCAATTTGGTCGATTTGATTTGTGTCAAGTTAGTCCACCACTCGTTCGCCTCGTTGCTGCGATCCCAGTACAACTAGCAAACCCTAAGTTCAACTGGACCAAATTTAGTACTGCACCAGGTGGACGCCATGAACACGCTGTTGGACGTGACTTTCTTATTGTAAACGGGGAACGTTCATTTTGGCTATTCACACTAGGGCGGTGGGCCTGTATTCCGTTTTCATTAATTGGTGCATGTGTAAGCTACATTTGGGCGAAACAACTTTTTGGAATACCATCTGGA
Organism: Planctomycetaceae bacterium; assembly: GCA_029259875.1. Lineage (GTDB taxonomy): Bacteria > Planctomycetota > Planctomycetia > Planctomycetales > Planctomycetaceae > Gimesia. The sequence goes on along the minus strand of JAJDEK010000298.1, from coordinate 811 downwards.
TTTGCTGCACTATTACTCTGGTGCTTCAGTCCAAACATCCTCGCACATGCTCAACAACTAACTCCAGACATTGGTGTCACAGCTTTGTCTCTTGCAGCATGTTACGCTTTTTGGCTATGGTCCCAGTCACCAACCAAGCTACGGGTATCTATTGCAGGCGGTATTCTTGGGCTCGCAGTGTTGGCAAAAACAAACGCAGTAGCTCTATACCCAGCTTTGACGCTCGGGATCTTCTTGCATCATTTTGTGACGAAACAAGCCAAGGCGTGGCAATCAGTCAGACATGTACTAATAGCGTTCGCTATTTCGATATATGTAATCAATTTAGGCTACGGATTTGAAGGCTCGTTTAAGTTACTTGGAAAATACGAGTTCTTCAGTAATACCTTCGGGTCTACAGAAGAACATAACCGGTTTAAAGACACTGTTCTGGAATCAATACCAGTCCCATTTCCCTCAGCATTTATAGAAGGAATTGATCTCCAACGTAGAGATTTTGAAAATAAGGGGGCATCGAGGAGTACTTATTTTCGAGGTGAATGGTATGAACATGGTTGGTGGTGGTATTACTTTTATGTAGTTGCCGTTAAGGTGCCTATCGGAATCTGGATCTTGATATTAATCGGTAGCTCGGCTCTTATTTTTCGAAAATTACCACATCGAATTGATAGCCTGTGCTTCCTAGTAATTCCTGGAGCAGTGCTGTTTGCCTTAGCCTGCTCACAAACAGGTTTTGGCCATAGTCTCAGATACGTCTTACCAGCGTTTCCATTTGCATTCATTATCGCGAGTGCCGCTATGTATCATACGG
>JAJDEK010000297.1 GCA_029259875.1 Planctomycetaceae bacterium | reverse complement strand
CTGACAGAGTAATAAAACTCTTGCTGCGCCATGTTTTTTTAATTCTTTTGCAAATCGGATAAATAACAGTGTGTCACCAAATCCTTGTTCACACCACAAAAAAATAGTTTTTCCATCTAATGACTCTCCCTGCCAGCGCGGACCAGAATGATTCTGCTGAGACGATGGATCAATGTCTGTACGCCGTTCGTAACCTTGCCAGCCTGCGACTAAATCTCCGTTTAACATACGAGTTGTTGCGAGATTGAATTCTGCCATTGGGAACTCAGGACGCAAGTTCAACGCGGTTTGGAAATTTTCACAAGCTCCTTCAATATCATGTTTCAGCTTTAAGGCATTGCCCAAATTATTGTAGCCTTCGGGTTGATCAGATGCCGCCTGAATCGAACGTTGTGCCGTTTCAATCGCCGCTGTCGTATCGCCCATTTGCTCATAAACATAACTCAAGCTCACCAATATTTGATAATGCTCGGGATTCGATTGCAATATTGTTTCATACAACTGAATCGCTTCTGGATACTGACGCTGTAAGACAAGTACATAGGCCAGCTTCATTGCAACATTAAAATTGGCTGGTGTTTTTTCGAGAAGTTCTCGATATATGCTCTCAGCTTGCTGTTGCTCTCCTGTCAACTTCAAAACATCAGCCAACTTCTCGTAAGTTTCCAAATTTTCTTTGTTCAGTTCATATGATTTTCTGTAACAATTGACTGCCTCTTCTAACAACCCACGACTTTCCAGTAATGAACCCAGGTTGAAATAAGCACGTTCGTAATGAGGATGAATACGAATTGCTTGCTCAAATGATTGGCCTGCTTCCTGCCATTTGCCGGCTGCGTGGTAGGCTACTCCCAGATTATTATGTACATCTGGCATCTCGGGTTGTAACTGAACCACCTTGAGAAAATTCTCGATACTCCGATCTAAATCACCTCGCTGCAATTGAAGCGTTCCCAGATAATACAACGCCTCCCACTGTCGAGCATCGGATTCCAGAATAGTCTTGTAGATTAGTTCTGCTTGATCCAAATTCCCTGATTGATGGAGCGATAACGCCATTTTCAGTTGTTCCTGTGTCTCAACCATATATCACACTCTTCTATTTTCCTAATGAGGAAGCTCAGATCAAAAGCTTTAGCCAGTTGGCTTTGAATTTGTTGCTGGCTCAAAGTAACATTCTATCAGCAGTACTGCAATAACTGTTAGTTGATCCTTGATACAGAAAGTAAAATGCATGGCCACTCTTGTCTCTTGTCTGACAAACTCATATGGTCGCTTTGGTCCTATCGCCGCGATGGAACATATCCGCGATGCTGGTCTGGAACACCTGGAACTCAATATCAAAAATCATGGTGTCCCTTCGTTCTTCAAAGAAACTCCGATCTTAACAAATGGCTCAACACCAAGCGATGTTGACCAAGTTAAAAACCTCCTGCGACAACATCAAGTACAGCTCTCCAGTTGTAATATTACGAGTGGAAACCCACTTGATCCTGAAATTGTTGTGATCACTAAACAAAAGCTCGATCTCGCACATCAATTAGAAGTAAGCCTGGTTGTGGGAGGGGCAGGTGAAATCGAAGACGAATCACAAAGAGCCACACTCTATCAACATTTGCAAGAGATAGGAGACTACGCAGCCGAAAAAGGCATTACCTACTGTTTCGAAACACATCCTGGTATTTGCGTCGATGCAGCCGGTATGTTGCGTACAATGACTGACCTGGATCACCCGCACTTAAGGCTCAACTTCGATACCGGCAACATTAATTATTATAACCAGCACGCCAACGTTCTAGAATCGTTGCATGAAGTCGTTACTTTTGTGAAACACGTTCATCTGAAAGATTCGTACTGCAAATATAAAGACTGGCATTTTACAACACTTGGCGAAGCAGGCGGGATTGACTTTCTCAAGATCCGTTTTCTGCTGGAAGACAATCACTTCGAAGGCCCTTACAGTTTGGAAATTGAGGGCATCGAGGGCGAAGAAGATCCCACGCTCGAAGAACACCATAACCGCGTAAAACAGAGCGTACAATATTTAAGAGAGTGCGGATTTTTTGATTGAGCGATAAGAAAAAGGTCTAAACTCGTGACATAAACGAAAATCTATTTTAATCAGCAATCGGCCCCAAACGTAATTCAAGATCTTTAAAGCGAACTTCCATCGGCCCACCAGAATGGATCTGGAAGGCAATGATTCCTGACTTCGCTCCCTGAGGATCATTCAAGTCGGTGCAAAGGTTTCCATTGATATAAGTTCGGATCTGAGAACCGACGGCAACAATGCGGTATTCGTTCCATTCATTTTCGCGGACGTATTCTTCCCCCGACTCTTTAAACAAGAGGCCACGACCATGTTCTTCATATAGTTTGCCCCACCAGCCTTTGCCAGCATCCGCCTGATAACCTTTCACATGACCATTAGGCTCAAGACTACTGCGAAATTGAATCCCACTATTGCCAGCATTGGGTGATAGTTTGAATTTGGCTTTCAGTTCAAAATCACCAACGAGTAAATCACTCACCAGGAATTCATTCCGTTTGATCCCCGGCGAACGTCCCACAATTTCACCCTTCTCGACAGACCAGAGCTGGCTGTTGCCATTCCAACCTGTCAGATCCTGCCCATTGAAAAACAGTTTCAAATTGTCATTCGTCGCTTTCATGGGAACCTGTTTTGGGCTTGCTAAGTAAGCAACCAATGACCGAATTTCATGACTATTCAACTGCTTCCACAAATTGTCAGGCATCATCGATTTCTCAATAAGACGCATTTCGTCAATTTCATCACGAGGAACTATGACCATTTCATTCGCAGTTGCCAAGGTAACGGCATTCTTATCCTCTTTTTTGATGATACCAATTACGATCCGACCGGACTCCGTCACGATGACAACAGGCTGATAATCCTTCGCCATCACGGCACTGGGATCGATCACGTTTGACAACAAGTAGTCCAGATTTGCACGATTGGAACCGGTTAACTCCGGACCAATCACTGATCCGGTCCCAAACAGCTTATGACACTGCTGACAGGTCTTCGCAAAAATTGCCCTTCCCAAATGCAAGTCAGGATTGGGGCGACTCCGGGAAAGCATGTTTTTATAACTGGCGATCAACTTTTTCTTGTCCGCCGCTGTCTCGCGTACGATACCCCAGACTTTGCCGATTTTTTCATTGAGACTTTTATCTTTCAAGTTACCTAACTGACGTACAATTTCAGCAGAAAGATCTTTGGAAGAAATCTGTTTTGCTTCAATCGCAGCCACCAATAGATGTGCATAGTCAGCTCGACTCGCCAGCGTGTTAAGTGCATCTCGTTTTTCATTCGGATCGAACTGCGAATAACGTTTCAGAATCGCCGGAGCGATTTCCGCGTCCGCATAACCCGCCAGACCTCGCAACGCTTCACGACGTAACCCTTTTTCATCTAACAAAGGAATGAGAATCGAAACCAACATAGGATCCTGCACTCCCAATAAGGAAGCGATCGCCGATTTTCTGAGTGACAATTCACTTTTCTGATTAACAACAATCTCGCGTAGCTTTTGCATCGCTTCAGGATCACCAAAGGTCACAGCCAGAGCCAACGTTTGTGATTTCACAGAAGGATCTCGGCTGGCAATCAGCTTCTTTCCTACAACAGCCCAAGATTCGGGCATCGGGAATTTGCGACGCCCGCGCAGTGCCTTATTGATTGAATCTAAAAACATTTTTTGACGTTCCGCTGTCTCTGCCTGCCCCAGTTGTTGAACTAAAAAGGCAACAGCTTCTTCAGTACCAATGTCAGCAATCCGTCGTAATGTATAAGATTCGATCAACGGAATTTTAGATTTCTTGGCCAGTTCAAACGAGCGGTGCATGTTATGAGATGCTAATGGTTCAACCGCGTACCAATACAATAACGGAAGATTATGATCACTTTGATCTTCCGCATGACCGACGAGACCAGCAAGAATCTCCCAGCGTTGATCCAATGGTAACCGATTCGCGGCAGACCCCAAATACAACCGAACAACAGGCGAAGGATCTTGAATCGCTAAATCTGCTAACTTTGTTAGAAGTGCCGTAGAAGGAGTTCCTGTTTCGAGTGCTAGTTGAATTGCCCAGCCCCGCATAAATTCACTTGGATCATTCAGGACTTGCATGATTTTTGATTCCGAGAGACCTCCCGTTACATGCAACGACCATAACCCACGTAAACGGCGGGTCACATCTTCATGCTTAAAAGCGATCTCCGCTAGTTGCGCGTGCACTTCTGGATCTGGCCCCCGTTCTTGTAGAATTCTGCGAGATTGTCTGACGTACCAGTCATTCTTGTGCAATTGCAGCTTAACCAGTTCATCGCTGGATAATTTTTTCAGATCAACCTTAACAGGCTTTGCATTCTGGTAGGCAACGCGAAAGATTCGTCCGTTCGAACGATCATGCTTCTGAAATTCGCGATGATGACATTGGTTCGTATCATACCAGTCAATAAAATAAACTTGCCCGTCTGGACCATAGCGCAGGTAAAGAATCTGTGAGGAACGATCATTGGCGAGCAAAAAATCAGGGGCAAAATCTCCTGCATAACCCGATCCCCTGCGTGCTAGTACATCCTGGTTGAGTCGGGCACCGTGAATGTTATTCATGAATAACTGATTGCGATATTTTTCTGGCCAACTACCG
>JAJDEK010000296.1 GCA_029259875.1 Planctomycetaceae bacterium | reverse complement strand
CATCCTGATAGATGAGTCTGGCCGTGCAACTCACAGTGGCACCAATGGGAGTGGGAGCCAAATGCTCCACATCCACATGGGTTCCCACGCTCAGGGACTTTTCATCAAGCCATGGTTCCAGAAATTGTAACGCAGCTTGCTCTAGAAACCAAATCAGAGACGGCGGGGAGAATAGCGAAATTTCTGTTTCGTGTGAGAAAGTAATCGCGTGACTTTTTTGAACTTCAAAAGTAATGGTTTTCAATGAGCCCGTTCGTGGAGGCTGATCTATCATCAAAGATCTCACTTCTACATAAAGGCCTATTGTGAAATTTCAATCGGTATAGTATTGGAAATTCTGGAGTCACTAGTTGAAATACTAATGCTTGAACGAATGAGTTGTTTCGCTAAAGTTGATTTAATATCCGGTGTCACTGTCACTGGTAACGTGACTTTGATTTTGGATACACCACCAATTTTTGTGGGGATTTCCAGAGTCGCCTGTGAGGAGCTGCTGTGAGATGTTTTAGCAGCCGAAGCATCAATCAGTTTTTGTGGAGCTTTTATTTTCAGAATGTAAACGTCAGGCCTGCCAACAGACAGAATGCTGAGCTTGAACGCGCCATCCATCTTTACAGGGATTCCTGGGAAATAAGCGTCGAGTGTAATCGTACCCTGGCTCTGTTTCAAACCTTTATCAAAGGGGACAGTAAAGAAGGTATCGACGGCCGCATAAAGCGTTTCATAAGGTTTGCCTGGTTCTGGCCGTGGTATGTTACTAAATGATTTTCCGCGACCTGCGAAAGATCCTTTATAGGCTTGGACCATCTTGCCATCTGGCCCTTTTTTATATAGGCGGTGATCAATGCGGCCACTAAAGCCTTTGTATTTTTTATCATCAGGAGGAAAAGTCAGTCGAACACTCGTTGATTTGCTTTCACCGCTTTCCGGTCTCCAGAAAGGAATGTCAAGTTTGCGGAATGTTCGATAGTTGGCCAGAATCGGGAATTTCTCCTGTGGTACCACGCGTGTGAGACCTCCCAGACTGGCACTCATGCTTCTCACTTGCCCTGAGGAGTTTAAGAACGTGACCAGCTTTTCGGATTCTTTCCCGGAATCGACAGTTGATAAAGCGAGTTTCTCGGTCGAGGCACGGAAGCGTTGGGCTTCGATCAGAAGATCATATTTGGATTCATTGAGCCAATTACCACTGTAAGTACTGACGACAACCTCATGAATCCCTTCTTCTTTTGTTTTAACGGTCAGGCTGGTATTTGATCTGTCGCCTCCCAACTGCGCTGTTTGCTGAATCACACGATAGCCAATTTCTTCGCCATCTGGATTAAACACGCTGACCAACAAACGGCCTGAACTTTGGGCATCAAATCCGAGCATCACAGACAGACTGCTGTCCCGTCGTGTGACGGCAATCGGATAACGGTGATAGGCACCGGCTGAGATCGTTTGTTGTGGCACAACAAACGCGGCAACGCGGTCTGAATCCCGCAAGGCAATACCCGGCAGATTTACTTCCGTTTGAAGATCAGATAATTCAATGGGCTTGTGAACGACGTCCAGGAAACTAAATTCCCGCTCGCCATGCTGGGAAACTGTATAATAGGCTAGATACGTTTTCCCGGTTTCCATTAACTCACGTTTGCGAGTACTGTAAAAGTACGATTTGCTGCTATTCGAAAGCACGAGAGAAATCTGATTGCCTTGTGCATCTTCTTTTCCAGGTAATGCGATGGAAAAAGGAATTTTTTCTTTGTTTCCGTTAACATCCAGAATAGTCACAGTGCCATCACTGTCTTGAATTTCGACTTTTTCCAGTTTCACGATGGCAGGCGTGTTTTTTAATAACAGGCTTCCACGATCCGAAACCTCACCATCTATATTCAGGTCCAGGTCGACTTTTTTGTGCGCTGCAATATTATTGGAACGGTCATAAAGGCGATTGAATTTTGAATAGTGATTAATGCTGAATTCAGCAGTTTGTGTTTTGGAATCGACGGTCAGATTAGCCAATCTCAGGAATTCTGCATAGGCTTTGTCGATATCGATCAGACCCGCTCCCTGCTGGGCATAAGTAAAACCTTTCATACGCATCGCTGAATTTTCTAAAGCGAGCCGCATGCTTAGTGCCAGAGATGTCAGTGAGTATTTACTGTCTGAAGATTTCTTTCGAATGGCCTGAATTTTTTGTTTCTGTCGTTCCAGAACTTTCTCGTATCCTTTGTCTGCTTTGACCAATGATAACATGGCGGCAGCAGCACCGGCGGCAATCGGAGAGGACATACTGGTTCCATTAAACATACTCGATCCATCCGAGTTTAATGGTGTGGATGAAAGCGCTGAACCAGGGGCAACCACGTTAGGCCGCATTTCTCCTGTGTAAGAAGGTCCTAATGAGGAAAAGTAAAGTAAGCCGTGTTCAGGAGCATTCACTCCTTCTGCCAGACGGTAATGTTCTCTTAATGTATTAGCGGAAACATGCGCGCCGACAAATACGGCAGGGCTTGAACCTGCTAAGCCGTTGATCGTTCGGTATCCCGGACCATCGTTTGATGCTGATACGAAAAATGTCGTACCAAATTTTGCCGACAAGTCCTGAATGAGAATACTCAATGGACGTTTGAGATAACCTTCATGGCTTCCCAGAGAGATATTCACCACATCAGGCACATAACCTTCGGGATTAAAGAAGGCAGCGATGATCCCGCGAATAATAGCCTGATCGGTGCAGCTACGTCCCGAACAAACTTTAATGGCCATCAATTCGGCTTTGGGAGCAGCACCTTCAATTTGTACTCCACTACCGGCAACGATTCCAGCTACGTGTGTACCATGCGACTGTTGATCGAAGGCAATCGTAATTTCTGTCACTAGTTTTTTCGCGTTAGGTCGGAACAACAAAGGATAAGCGATGCGTTTAGTGCGCGAAGGAAATTCCAACATATTTTGATATGGAACTTTCACTCCGTCTCTTTGCATTTTACGAGCTGTATTAAAGTCTATGATCGGTGTTTTGGCTTCGTCTTTGCTGAACTTGCCATCCATGTCGACGTCAACAAATGCCAGCGTGTATTCTGTGGGCAGATCCCGTTTTTCCAGATCCGGCTTTTTAGCAACCAGTGGTGCGTCTTTGTTGGCCTCTTTTTTTTCCGCTCCTGCTTTTTTCTTTTCTTCTTCCTTTTTCTCTTCTTCTTTCTTCAATATCGGATTAGGAATCAAACCGACGACAACCATTAATTTATCGTCTTTGGTTCCATTCCGATTGATATCAACGCCTTCTTTACCGAGTGTGGTCCAAATATCCCCCTGCTGAAATCCCAGTTTTTTCTCATCAATATAACCAAAGAAAACATAGTCGTTCTCTTTAATCGTTTCCGGAAGCGCGACGAATTTACGAGGTTCAATTTCGATTTTTCCATCCAGTTGGCGCAGACGTGTTAGTTTCATACGGCCTTCACGCGTCGCATCATTCCAGAAAATGACACGATCTTGAAACACGGGATGGGTGGTATCAATGCCTGTATCGATAATCGCTACGATAGTACCTTCGCCCAGACCTTTACCAGCGACACGTTTGCGAAGCGTAGGAATTTTGATGTCGTCCAGTGGAACATATAGTGAATCAAAATCTGCTTGTGGAGCAGCTTGCAGTTCAGAGACTTTCGTATCTGATACTTCCGGTTCCGCTTGGGGAACAATTTTTTTCGGAATGATTTCTTCCATCACGCCTGAAGGAAGTTTGAGTGAGTCAATAAATTTTTTATCGTTCAGTTTGCTCGGCGGAAGATTCACTACCAGAAAGGGAATGTCATTTCCAATGCCCAGGTTTGGATCGTAGACAATTTTTCCACCCGCTTTGGTGACAAGAGTTGCTGTTCGTCGTACATCGTTCACACGCAATAATAAGGTCAATTCTGGTGAGCAATCACATAGCTCTTCTTTCATTGATTGAGCAAAACCAGCGTTACTACTCAAAGGTAAGCAGCAGGTTATGATTGCTATGATCAGCGAGTAACGTACAACATTACGACGATTTAAAATATTCATCAGCGCCTCAAGCTTTCGAGATCCAGGACGCATGGCCCTGTTTGATATCTAAATATGAGTGATTTCAGCTAGTTGGGTAGGCAAACATACTTTGGACAATGTTCAACACAGTCGATTGCACTAAACGGTAAGGTCTTCCTATGAGTCCATAACTTTTTATATGACACATTTTGTTGATGCTACTCATATTCTCACATGACGGCAAAGTAATGTGAATGCTGGGAAGCCTGGAAAATATGATTTAGTGATGACTTAGAAAGAACTTAGAAGACCTGACATGCAACAGAGCGTGACAGACTTCACACTTCTAAGTTAGGTCATAAACCAGTCATTGACAAAGCAATATGTATAAAATATCATTCATCCATGCTTCAATATTCCCGCCAATCTCTGCTAATTGCTTTGTGTACAGTGTTTATGCTGGACATGGCATTTCTGCTAGGTGGACCAATTCTTGTTGATTTTCCCGAATCGAACCCGGATTGGCTCTTCTCTGAGTTTGAGTTGGAAGAAAATGAAGATGTCGGTGAAGAAGAAACGCTGATCCAAGATGCAGAATTCTCAACAGAGATTTCTCTCACGAATTCCAGGATTCAAAGCGCTGTTTTCAGTGTCAAAGAATCGGATCGTTATGAAAGACGTGATTCCCGGGGGCCTCCCGTAGCGTGCTAATGAATGCTTGGTTATTCTCCCAGCATTTTTCCGCTTTTAGTGCTCACTAATTTTCCTTTTGCTGCGCTCTCCTAATACGGTTTTCAATCAATGCACATTTGGCATTGATTAATAGCCGTTCTCCTACCCATTGAGTGCGCCGTTTTCTTGTGAGTACCGTTTTCATTTTTTTCTTACCTGAGATCTATTCACAGACTCATTAATATATATGGATGACTTTCATGTCACGTAATGATACGAATCAAACAAAGTTCAATCTTAAAAGTTATCTCAGTGATTTTAATCCCTGGCATAACATCAAAATCATGCACACCAACGTGCCGAACGATATTCTGGCTGGAATCACGGTTGCAGTGATCGCGATGCCGCTGGCGTTAGCTTTCGGTGTGGCTTCAGGCTTAGGAGCAGAAGCCGGCATGTGGGCCGCGATTTGTGGGGGAATTCTCGTAGGGCTGTTTGGAGGCTCCCATACCGGAGTCAGCGGTCCTACCGGACCAAAAGTAGTTCAGCTCGCGGCCATTATTGCTGCCACCAAATTGGCAACCGGAGAACCTGACATTGTGTTTGCGATGTCGATGGTCTTTTTGAGTGGTTTGGTGTGTATCGCATTGGCGTTAATGAAAATCGGTCGTTTTATCTATTACACACCTTATTCTGTCGTATCCGGTTTTATGTGCGGGATCGGTGTGATTATTATTCTGCTGGAAATTCCACCCATGCTGGGCTTTGCCACACCAAATTCTGTGATCGGAGCGATCAAGCAGATTCCCTACGACGTCATGCATGAAAAGCCACATGCATTGATTATTTCGTTGGCGACGTTTTTTACTATTTTGCTCTGGCCGCGCATCACAAAGAAACAATGGTTGCCAGCACCTCTATTGGGTTTAATCGTCGGAACCAGTATTGCACACCTCTTTCATTTCAATGACATTGAATATATTGCCTCGATGCCCGTTGGTGTGCCGCATTTATATTGGCCTGACTTTACTCGGTTTGGC
>JAJDEK010000295.1 GCA_029259875.1 Planctomycetaceae bacterium | reverse complement strand
TGATCGCCGGTGAAATTGATCCGGATGATGGCGAAGTGAGACCTGAAAAGGATTTACGGATTGCCAGGCTAGTGCAAGAAGTTCCTTCAGGATGCTCTCAACGCGTTCATGATTACGTTGCAGAGGAAGCAGCTCCGTTTTATGAACATGAGTGGGAAGCCGAACACGCGATTGAGAAAATTCTGTCGCGCATGAATCTGCAGGCAGATGCTCCCTTTGATTCTTTGTCTTCAGGAATGAAGCGGCGCGTTTTGTTAGCGCGTTCCATAGTGCAGTCTCCCGATATCTTACTACTGGATGAACCGACGAATCATCTGGATATCCCTTCCATAAGGTGGTTAGAACAGTTTCTACAATCTTATTCCAGTACTTTGTTATTTGTGACTCACGACCGGATGTTTTTGCAGACGTTAGCGACCCGTATTATCGAAATCGATCGTGCCAAAATATATGATTGGACGTGCGACTATGACACATTTCTCAAACGTAAAGAGGCATTTCTGGAAGCGGAAGACAAACAGAATGCTTTATTCGATAAAAAACTGGCTGAAGAAGAAGTTTGGATTCGAAAAGGGATCAAAGCGCGACGCACGCGAAATGAAGGCCGCGTGCGTGCTCTGAAAAAAATGCGTGAAGAACGCAGTCAGCGGCGAAGTCAGGTTGGCAATGTAAACATGCAGGTGGCCAATGCGGATCGTTCAGGGCAATTAGTGATTGAAGCCAAAGATGTTTCGTTTTCCTATGGTGACGAAACTGTAATACAAGAGTTTTCTACTTTAATTACGCGTGGTGATAAAATTGGCATCATTGGCAGAAATGGGGCTGGTAAAACTACATTGCTTAAACTGCTTTTGGGAAAGCTCAAGCCAGACACTGGTACGATTCGCTTGGGGACAAATCTGGAGATTCTCTATTTTGATCAACTGAGAGAACAGATTGATGAAGAGAAAACGGTCGTTGAAAACGTGGGTGAAGGCCAAGAGACCCTCGAAATTAATGGGAAGCCGAAAAGTATTTACGGTTATCTGCAGGATTTTCTCTTCACGCCGGAACGCGCCCGTAGGCCAGCACGCTATCTTTCCGGAGGGGAACGAAATCGATTATTGTTAGCAAAATTGTTCACGCGACCAACAAATCTAATGATTTTTGACGAACCGACGAATGATTTGGATGCAGAAACATTAGAGTTACTCGAAGAGTTAATTTGTAATCATCCAGGAACCTTGTTGTTAGTAAGTCACGATCGAGCCTTTCTCAATAATGTCGTATCCGCGACATTGGTTTTTGACGAAGAGGGGCGAGTCAAAGAGTATGCAGGTGGGTATGATGATTATTTGTTACAGTCAGGAAGTAGTGGCGACACACAAAAAAATGGTAATGTTTCGAAAGCAAAAATAGAACAACCACTAGAAAAGACAAAAAAAACAGCAAAGTTAAGTTTCAAAGAACAGCGTGAATTAGAACAGATTCCAAAACGTATTGAAGAGTTAGAACAAGAGCAGTCAGAGTTACACACCGCGATGGCGTCTCCTGAATTTTTTAAACAGTCAAATGAGATTGTTGCGGAAGCTTCAGTACGAGTTGAAGCAGTCCAGCAGGAATTGGAATCTCTGCTTGTGCGTTGGGAAGAATTAGAAGCACGCTCATAGCGAGAAGGAGTCGATGATGCGCTTATTTGAAGGGACACCCTTTGATCGCCCGCCACGTTGCGAAAAGTGTGATCAATTAGAAGAGGAATGTATTTGTCCGCCAGAGCCTCCTTTTCGTATCCCACCTGAACAACAGACTGCCCGACTGGCTATTGAAAAACGGAAAAAGGGAAAACGTGTGACAGTAGTGCGTGGCTTACCTGAGGAAGGGAATGACCTGCCTGAGTTATTGAAACAATTGAAGTCTCAATGTGGAGCCGGTGGTGCTTTAAAAGAGGAAGAACTCGAATTCAAGGCGATCAACTGGATCGTGTTCGTGAATCTCTTAAAGGAATGGGATTTCAAGTTAAAGGGTAGCTAAAAGCTTGTCTAAATTTCTGGCGCGCTGTCGTAGGGGATTTCAACGGGGTAGAAATCCTGTTTTCTATGTTGATGATTGAGCTTGGCGAAATCATGTGTATGAATCGCTTTGGCTTCGACGTTGAAGATCGAACCAGCAAATGGCTCGAAGCTGGCTCGGAAATGAGCCGAGGATTTGACTGAGATATAATTCATCGCTTCACAGTCGATCCCCAGCGTTTTTGAGAAAGCGGGACCGAAGGGCTGCTCTCGTGCCGTGACCACAACAACTGAAATACCATCCTGCTGAATCCAGGCAGAGGAGCCCATATTACCAGACAACCCTGCATACATTGGGCCATCATATTTGAATTTCCCTTCTGAAAGTGCTTTTACTTCTGCCTTCATTCTGACCGGTGGCCCTTGAATCGGATGGGACTTACCCCCGACTTCTGTTTCGATGACTCCACCGACACCCGCTTTTTGTGCGAGCGCAACGACTTCGGGATCGACGATATATAAGATTAGAGCCTTGTCTAATTTTTGATCGAGAAACGTTTGCAGGATTTCTGTGGAATCACCGGCAGTCCCGCCGCCCGTGTTGTCGGCATGATCGGCGAGAATGATCGGGAACTTGCCAATTTCCTGTCCTTGTTTGATGGCATCCTTTACAGAAAAAGGAAGTTGGTACCAACGTCGTCGTCGTTCCCAGATCCAGGAACCGAATTCCTCGGCAGTTTTGTCAGCCAAACCCTGGTCATTATCGGCAACAACAATAATCGAGGGACCAACGTCTGGAATATCTGCCCAAGGAAATCCAGTAGAAACAGTCACACTCAGAATCCCAGGGCGAGATTCAATTTCGTGTGCATAGTCCATTACTTCCTTCATCGGTTGATGCGCCGTTACCTGACAGGCGGTGCTCCAGAAAAAGGGGAGCTGATATAATGACATCACCGGTTTTACATTGTCTTGAATAATACGAACGATGAGATCTGCTGCTTCCTGACCACGTTCATTCATATCAATATGAGGATACGTATCATATCCTAAAATGGCAGTTGCTTCTTGCACGCGCAGTGCAGTGTGATTTCCATGCAAGTCGGGGGTGACCAGGATAGGACGCTCGGAGCCAATGTATTCCCGGACTTTAGAAATAAAGTGTCCGTCCCCATCTTCGATACCGTCGATCACCATCGCTCCGTGAAGGTCCAGCAGCACTCCATCCAGGGGGCCGTCTGCTTCTGCCTCTTTGAGACGTTGTAGAAATTCATCCAGTAATGCATCATAAGTTTTTCGTTCGATCAATCCACTAGGAAAAGCGAATGTCCATAGCAGAGGAACTAACTCAAAACCATGTTTTTTTGCTCCATCTATAAAACCACCGATACAGACATTTGAGCCGGGGAAAGTCTCCATGATTTCTTGCCCGCGATATAAGCCGCGGTCATTGATAAAATCATTAAGGGTTGTAGGCAGAGATGAATAGGTGCTTGTTTCGTGGAGCACACCACCGGCCGCAATTCTCATGGGTTGTTATTCCTGGATGAATTTAATGCTATTGAGCGTTGTGATTCACAGATCAGCACAGTGAATATTAAGATAGGCAATCAGTATCAGAAAAGAAAGTGACACTTCGAAATAGAATCTCATCTTCTCAAGATGTCAGTGATTCGCTATTAAAATTATAAAGACGCCGTTTGAGAAGTAATCACAACCAATCAACATTTACCGAGTCAGTTTTATGAAAATCGCTATTGCGGGAGGTGGCATCGCGGGAACTGCAGCAGGCTATCTTCTGTCTTCTCAAGGACACGAGGTTACCATATTTGAGCAGGCACAGCACTGCGGGCCCATTGGTGCAGGGATTCTAATCCAGCCGATCGGACAATCAGTCCTGAAATCGCTCGGCATTTATGAAGAGATTTATCAGCAGTCTGCGCAATTGAATTTTATAGAGGCCCTCAAACATTCAGGGAAACGACTGGTTCAATTGGAGTATCAACGTCTCAGAACTGATCTCTATGGCTTAGGAGTACATCGCGGTCGGTTATTTAGCGCGTTGCTGACTTTGGCAAAACAAGGCGGGGTGGTGGTTCAGGAAGATACTCGAATCGTGGCTTACCATCTTTCTGAGTCAGGGGTTTCTTTGGAACTGGAATCAAATGATCAAACAGAACCGTTTGATTTTTTGATTGCCACAGATGGAGCCCGCTCTGGGCTAAGGCTTGCTTCAGGAATCGTTCATCACAGTGTTGAATATGCATACGGGGCGCTCTGGACAACTGGTGTTTGCACAGCCGTCGATGACAGATTGTTTCAAGTAGTAGAAGGAACAAAAAAGTTAGCGGGACTCTTACCGATCGGCAATCGGGAGTGCAGTTTCTTTTGGGGATTGACGGCGAATCAGTTTGATAGATTTCAACAACAAGGAGTGGATGTCTGGAAAAGTGAAGTCTTGCGTCTTTGTCCTCAAGCTGAGGAACTGGTGGCTCGAATCAATTCACTTGAGGAACTGACGTTTACCACCTACCGTAGTGTTTCAATGAAGTCCTGGTCGGCAGAACGCATTGTCTTCCTGGGTGATGCCGCTCATCCGACAAGCCCGCATTTAGGGCAGGGAGCTAATTTGGCGCTTGAGGATGCATGGGCATTTGCAAAATGCTTGAAACAGGAAACTGACTTTCGAACTGCTTGTTTACTCTATGAGTCTCTCAGAAAAAATAAGATTCGTTTTTACCAACACATTACACGCTGGTTGACTCCCTTTTTTCAATCTGATGGAATAGTGAAAGGCTGGGGGCGTGATGTAACCTTGCCGGTGATGTGCCAGGTTCCCGTTCTACGGGAACAAATGTTAAAGACACTTTGTGGATTTAAAACGGGTTGGTTGCAGAGCAAAGTTGGTGAGAGATGATTTCTACAAACTAGTGGAATTGCAAATCTAATTGTTTTTTCGAGTGGTTCCTTTTTTTAAAAAAAGATGGATTAACAATCCTAAACTCAAGCCTGCTCCTACCATGATCAAGAATGGAAAAGGCGTCATGAATTGTTCGAATCCATGACGAAAATTTGCGCCAAAGATCGTGCTCAAAGTGGCGATCGGAAAGAAGTAGGCGATCAGCAAGTTCAAACGATGTGAAGACAACTCAATCCGAGCAGAAACTTCCGCTTGTTCTTCAGCTCGTTTTGCGACGATATATTCCAATGAATTTTTTGCATCTTCAATCAGCAATTCTGCCATCCGTTCTAACCGATAGGCAGTGTCGCGATAATCGATGAGAAATTTATCTTTCGGAATCGCTTCACGCGCCGTCTGTAATGCCTGGGTTGCATGGCACAAAGACCGATATACCGGTCCCACATGATTTAAGACTTCGAGATATTGAAACGAGCTAGTTGCCTGATCTACTTTATCGTCAAAGTCTTCTAGAAGTTTTTCATATTCATGTAGGTGACGATTTAAGGCATCGGTTCCACCTTGAAATTCAGTGTCATGCCAGATCGCATTAGGCTCTCTCCAGAAAAACTGCCCTTTACGATTCATATCGTCAGGTTTGGGAGGCGCGTGTAGAATAATGAGCAAGTGTCCTTCTGCTTCCATTGTACGTTGCCGACCTGCTCGTTTTCCAAGCCGATCTTGGAATTCGATGGGCACATTCCAGGTTGCCGGCAGTAAGGTAGATTCATGCATCTTTCTATCCAGACTCTTTTTCGAGGAGATGAGAATTGCAATTGAAGTGTTTATATTTGTAGTATGCCTGTTAGACCATTCAAAGTGAATTGGAAGCGATCAGGATTCATCAATTCTCAAGACAAATCTGTCTTGTATGATATCAAAGGGAGCGCTGTGAACGAACTACCCATAAGATTACTTTCTCTGAAAATATTTGGCTTGCTTTGTCCTCTTATATTATTTTCTGGTTGTAATGCGCCACCACCGCCAGCTCCGATGAAACCGCCCACAGTCACAGTAGCAGAGCCAGTCCAAAAAACTGTGATATTCAATGAAGATTTCACGGGCACATTAGGTTCCGTTGCAACCGTCGATATTCGGGCTCGTGTTGATGGTATTCTTGAAAAGGTCGATTTTGAGCAATCGACGATGGTGAAGAAAGGTGATTTACTGTTTCAAATTGAACGAGATCAATATCAAGCAATTTTAGATAAAGCAAATGCTGTTTTGGCTGCTAGTAACGCGCAGTTAATCGATTCACAGGCGACATTGGAACGAAATGAGATTCTTTTCAAAAAGAAAGCAGTGACTCCCCAAGACTTAAATGATGCAACCGCCGAACGTGACAAAGCCAAGGCGAGTGTGATGGGAGCAAAAGCAGATATCGAACAGGCGACCATAAATTTAAATTATACAAGGATCCATGCCCCCATTACCGGAGAAATTGGACGAACGTTAATCGACGCGGGGAATCTTGTCGGTTCAGGTGATAATACTCTACTGACGACAATAGTCACAATGGATCCGATTTATGTTTACTTTGATGCCAGCGAACGCTTGCTTTTGGAAGCTTTGAAAAGGAAGCAAACTCCCCATGAAAAAAATCCGTTGAAGGTACTCGTCGGCCTATCAAATGAAGAAGGGTATCCTCATCAGGGGACTCTTGATTTTGTTAGTAACCAGGTTGACTCAGGTACGGGAACGGTCCAGTTGCGGGCGATTCTTGAGAACAAAAAAGGACTGCTCTATCCGGGGGTCTACGTACGAGTACGAGTTCCAGGGAACCCTATCCCCAATGCAGTGTTAGTCCACGATGTTGCCATTGGAACCGATCTCGCAGGGAAATATCTTTTGATTGTTGGTAAGGATAATCTTGTTGAGAAACGGCCGGTTGAGATGGGGCAGTTAGAAAACAACATGCGGGTGATTTTAAAAGGAATCAAACCCGGTGAGAAATATATTTATGAGGGAATTCAGCGTGCTCGTCCTGGTCGTCCTGTGACAATTAAGAATGAGCCGCCAGCACAAGCGAAACCTCAAAAACAATCTCAACCTAACGCGCAAACCAGCAAAAACAAAACAAAACCGGCACCCGCCTCTAAGTGAGAGCGGATTGAACTGATCCAATTATTTTTCATTAATTACTTTTTCTGAAAATTCAAAAACGAAACGGATAACGATGTTTTCCCGGTTTTTTATCTATCATCCGA
>JAJDEK010000294.1 GCA_029259875.1 Planctomycetaceae bacterium | reverse complement strand
GGGATATTATTGCGGGGGATCTGCAAAACAATACAAGACATGGCTGTACTGTATTCGATACAATTTGAGCTGTCAGGTCGCCAGCCACCACTCGTCATTTGACCGGAAATCAACTCTTCTCTGATCGCAGGATACCAACGGCTCCAATATGGATCACCGGCTTGCCACATTGCCTGTACGGCATAGTATTGACCATAAAAAAAATGGCTCCCCCTGAAGTAACGCTGATTGGGTAGATGTCGCATCAAGTAAGCGAGTCCATTTTGGATTTCCGGCCCTTCATATATCCCGGCACTATACAAGGCCACAACTCCCGCGGCAGACCTGGGGAATTCACTTACTGCTTGTCGCACGAGTTGATACCGAAATCCTCCATCTGGATTCTGGCTTTCTTTTACATAATTAATACAGCGATCAATGACGTCTTTGGAAACAAATATGCCACAGTTACGCGCAGCCCTTAATGCCATAATCTGGCAAACGGTCACTGACAAATCAGCGTCTTTACTCTCCGGTGTATAACGCCAGCCCCCTTTTGCATTTTGTGACTTCACGATCAATTCAACAGCCTTTTCCAATTTTACACGCACATCTTTACTGCGAGTCATTCCATACACTTCGGCAAGAAACAAAGTAGCAAAGCCATGTCCGTACATGGGTCCGTGTGAAATGCTATTTGGCGATATGATATATCCTGAAGGTTTGCATGAAGCAAGAATAAAATCCACTGCCTTTTGAACCTGAATCCCATACTTCCCTCTGCCGGGAGTATTCCCATCCGCCAAAAACGCCATCCCGCACAAAGCAGTGACAGCGACATTCGTTTTGAATGTGGAGCCAGAACCAAACGAACCATCAGGGTGCTGTCGTTCCGCAAGAAACTTAAGCCCGCGATTGACGGTAATACGAGTTTGCGGTGTATAGTACTTCTTGCCTTGTGAATCAATGGAGCGGTTTACTTCCACTTGAGCCAGGACTGAAGTGCTCTCAACTGCGAAAATCATGTTCAACGCCAGAAGAGTGATCCAAAAGCGAACATCAAAAGCAAGGAGTCGAACAAACTGGGAGGCTTGAAAATTTAAAATAGTGAATTACCCTAGCCAGTATCCAGGTTGATTGTAGCGTCTCCAGAGCCATTTGGACCGAGTATAATAGTTCTTAGAGCCGCTATGGTTAAATTGGACGCGCTTTACAAGAGAGTTCAAAGCGTAGCTTCCTATATCGTATTGTACGTAATGCATAGACAATGAAAAGTAGAAGCGTGGAAAAAGCACATCCGGTCAGTACAATTAAGGACGAATGACTTCCGGATATTTCGAATTGCGGCCCGATAATTCCGGTACTGGATGCAAGGTTTCCCCTGGTCGTGGCTGCACAAACGGACGGCTCCGCATCGACTGCTCAATCGCCAATCTTGACTCGGTCCGTTGAGTCCCAAATTCGCGGGGGCGTACCACACCTGGGCCTAAAGCACTGGATGGTAACGGATCTTCTAGCTCCATCAGCTTTTTTTCTTCGATGCGCTGACCACGGGTCATGGTTTGGCGCCCCGGAAAAACACGTGGAATCCGGGTATTGTAGGAATTAAAGCAACCTGAGCAAGCAGGCAGCAATAGAGCAAGCAGGAACACGCGAAAAAAGAAGCTCATGAAAATGCATACTTAGTTAGAAGCAAATCTTTGATCTCATGTTTGATGAGGATCAAGACAGAACAGAATCTGTGAGGAGTCGAGAACTATACCAGATCACCTACTTGGCGAATAGATTGATTTTTCCTAGTCTCCAGAACAACCACACACCATAAACTTCTCCTATTTCAAGACTTATGTGTTCACATTTGTAATTATTCACCCAGAAAACAGGAAAACAGAGTTTTTCGCAGGGTATCAACGTCGTAACTCTGGAAGAAAAGTGGTTTTCGGAATAGCATCCTCTCTTAATGAGGACGATTCTCATCCCAAACTGGAATTTGTAGTGAAATTGTAAGGATTAGTTCTGCTCTTATGTCAACTTCCCCCAAAGTCTGTGTGTTACGTGCACCCGGTACTAATTGCGATATCGAAACCGCACATGCATTCGATCTCTGTGGAGCCCAGTCAACGAGAATTCATTTGCTCAAATTACTGGAGAATCCTCGACAGTTAGATGACTATCAGATTCTTTGCCTTCCCGGCGGTTTCAGTTATGGAGATGATGTAGGAGCCGGCGTGATCTTTGCCAGCAACTTGCAGGGACAACTTTCTGAAACGATTGGGAACTTCCTGGCCGCAGACAAATTGGTTCTGGGGATTTGTAACGGTTTTCAAGTATTACTCAAAGCTGGAATTCTTCCTGGCGGCGCCACAAGTTGGCCTCCAAAAGCGGATCAAAACCGTGATGCGACGCTGACCTGGAATACCAACGGAAAATACACATCACTCTGGGTTCGGCTCGGAGTACTTGCACCACAGAATATATTCCTGAAAGGCATCGATCAGATTGAACTTCCCATCGCCCATGCCGAAGGACGCATTGCCGTGAGTGATGAGGCGGTTATCGAAGGCTGGAAAGCCAATCAACAAATCGCCATGTGTTATCGCGAATCAGGAGAAGCAGAAACAACTCTTCAAGAAGAGATTTTAGATTATCCGATTAATCCTAACGGTTCGACTTGTAATATCGCCGCGTTAGGTGACCCATCGGGACGCATCTTAGGCTTGATGCCTCATCCGGAACGATTTTTATTCGCTACACAGCATCCCCAATGGACACGTCTCGGCTTGGAAGGCGAAGGTGCTGGCATTCAACTCTTCCGTAATGCCGTCAATTATTTCGAGTAGCTTCAAACGGATTTTGAATTACTGAGAATAATAGCATGCCAACAAAAAGGCCCATCTGTCAAAACGACAAATGGGCCAAATTTATTCACAATAAATCTACCATGTTTCAGAGCTTCGCTGTGGAAGGAACCACAAATGGGGCACGATATTCACGTGTCAGTTTGGGGTTCGCAGCCGAAGCCATCGAACCAGTGAAGACTTCTTTCTTACCGTCCAGACTCAACTCAGGACCTAAGCTGACTTGGGTCTTGGCAGGGTCCAACTTATTGTTGCTTAGGTGCTGACGATAACGTCCCAAAGTTTCCAGAGCTTCCGCATCACCTGTAAATCGAGCATCAAGCTCTTGTACAGGAAGTTTTTCGCCCAGTTCATGGGAAATATTACCCAGGTGACAGAGCGCACTGGAAATGTGACCTTCTTCGATATCCGCATTCAGATCACTGATTTTGCGACTGCGAACAGCGTCTATAAAGTTTGCAAAGTGATCTGCAGAACCGGAAAACTTCTTAATTAGTTTTCCATCGAGATCAAAAGCCGAAGCACTATTATAGCTAGGAATGACCACATAACCTTCGGAACCGTAGAAGATAACCCCTACTTTGGCACCCCGATAGGCTTCGGTTTCCAAACCGCGAACTTCGAACACGAGTCGCTTGTCACCAAACTGATGAATGCTGACCTGAGTATTGGCAACA
>JAJDEK010000293.1 GCA_029259875.1 Planctomycetaceae bacterium | reverse complement strand
CAACAATTTTATTCGGCTGGTTCGTTTTGTGAGTCAGCCAGATACGCTCAATTTCTGCTGCAGAAACAGTTAAAGGAACAATACTGAAACAGATGAAAAGTGAAATGATAAATCTCATGTTGTGGTCTTACTATGATTGATCGTATGTATGACTGCGCAGTGAGCAGATATTAGTAGGCGAGATCGTATATATTGGTTTCTATTCGAAAGTGTAACAAGCAAAAGAACAAGGGAGCTGACACATTGCCAACTCCCTTAATCTACTTTTTTTGTTTCTCAAGTATCGAATCGAATCAGACTTTGGGTTCCCAACCTGGTTCGTAGTCTCGCGTCCATAATGCCATGGCTGCTTTGTAGTTTTGAATTTTACCATTTGAAGGATCACAGGTCATGGTGCGACCAGTACGTTGTGCAATATTACCAATATGGCATAACAACGTACTTTTGTGCCCGATTTCAATTTCGGCATTCAGATTGAGTGGCTCATTGTTTCGAATAGCATCAATGAAGTTTTGAGCGTGTTCGGACATTCCTTGACCACCGCCTACTTTTTCAACTTCTTTATCTTTGGCATCTAATACTCTGTAGCCGCCAGAGCCGCCAATGATCAATGTCCCTTTGCTACCGAAGAACGTGACAAAGTCATTCTTGTGCCGATTACAACTGGTTCCCTGCCAGGTAATCTGTTTGCCTCCGTCAAACTCGTAGGCAACGACGTGTGTATCCGGGGTTTGTTGATCATCACTGTATGCATAACGGCCACCACTGGAGACAACACGTGTTGGATACTCCACACCTAACCCCCAACGGCAGACGTCCAGTGAATGCACACCGTTATTTCCCAGTTCTCCATTTCCATAATTCCAGAACCAATGCCAATTATAGTGCACGACGTTATCCATATACTTTTGACGGGGAACCGGTCCCTGCCAGAGATCATAATTCAGGTAGTCGGGAACAGAGGCAGGCTTACCAGTACCAATTGAACCGCGGGCACTTTCATAAAAAGCGCGGGCGAGGTAGACATCGCCAATGACACCTTCTTTGACTTTTTGAATCCCTTCCATAATCGATTCACTACTGCGGCGTTGGCTTCCCATCTGGACAGCGCGTTTGTTTTTGCGAGCCGCTTGAACCATCATTTCACCTTCTTTGGGATTATGGCTACAGGGCTTTTCAACGTAAACGTGCTTACCTGCGGAGCAACCCAAAATGGTAGCCGGTGAATGCCAGTGGTTGGGAGCCGCGACGATCAGAGCATCAACTTCTTTGTCGTCCAGAATTTTACGGAAGTCGGCGATTGACTGAGGCGCTTTCTTGGTTGCTTTCTCAACGGTTTTGGCTGCTTTAGCCAAGCGGTCATCGTCAGTATCGCAGACGTATTTGATTTCGACACCGTCCAGAGCACCGAATGTCTTTGCCAAAGCGAGTCCTCGTTGCATACCCATGATGCCGATGGTGACTTTTTTACTAGGGGCTTTATTCGCGGCCGAAAGAATCGCGGGGGCAGCGAAGCTGGCAGCAGAGACCGCCGCTGTTTGGCCTAGAAAAGTACGACGATTGACAGAATCGGACATGTTTAGTTCTCCGTTGATGGGGAGTTAAAGCGAGGCAGGATAAAGCATAAAACAAGCTTTGTATTTTATACGCTACTCTTACTGATTAACACGGAAAAAATAAGCAATGTAGCAATTTGTTAAAAAAACTAATAATGTGTTCTGCGTTGACTGAGAAAAGTAGATCGAACACGATTCCGCTTATGCTTTTCGAATATAGTGGGCCGCGTAACTGCGTATATCCTGTCCATTGAGGACATGGAACATGCGTAGTTGCTGAATGGTTTCCTGGCTGAAGCGGCCTAGCGGAACGTGAATCAATTTTTTCTGATAACGTTTCGCCAAACGTCGCCAGCCAACGCCGGGAGGGGCCTCACTAAGCAAAGCAATGTGCGATTCTTCACTATAATGGCAGGCGGCTACCAGCAGACGCTCTTCGAGAGTATCAACGAAATCAAATTGGACTTCATTCCAGATGTCATTGACAGGGCGTGGAGGAAACAGGAACAGTGCACCCCCATAAGTTGCCATACCGATGCCAGGTCCTGCCATTTCCTTACGGTAGTCAGTGGCAAAAAATGCCAGCGTCGATTCATCTTGGTGTTCTGCATGCCAGGTAAGTCGATAGGGATAATCTCTGGGATCTGCGGGAGAGTCGAAGAGCATGAGCACACAATCAAGCCGCCCTCGACTTGGGGGCAGAACTTTGACATGAATCTCACCCGTATGCCAGTTTCTCAAAGTTTCACGGAGATCAAGTCCGTCTTTCATACTCGTTGTAAATTTTTCGGTTCGTGCCAGATCCACTCCCAGAAGAGAAAGCGCATGATCTTTAACACTGGTGCGAAATTTTTCAATGGCGACATCTTCCGGTGGCCAACTGCATTGTTTAAATGGATCCCAGTTCATCTCCCACTCATCTTGTTTTGGCTTCGGAGTTTTCGGGGTCAGTTCACAAGATCTCCAGGAAATAGGATTACCAGGTAAACGGTTACTCAATTCAAACATAGTGCCATTCGGGAGCTGTGCTTGTTCAATTCCAAAGCTGATATTATCAAAAGGTAACAAATGCACAAACGGGTATTCTCGTGCTGTTTCTGCAACTTGAATGGCAAACTGATCGCCGGCGACTTGTTGAGCCGCTTTGACGAGTGTATACAGATCAGGCGTCATGCGACGTTCGATGAGTGATAAGTTGCGGATATAACGAAAATAGACCGATAGGATCTTGGGTGTAATTTTTCTGCCGCGAGATTTTAATTCCAGTCGATAGCGATCTCGGGCGGTCAACGCCAGTTCCTTGATTCCATCGATTGACAGATTCTCATCATCGCCTAGTTCGGATCGGGCTGCTTCATACAGGCCTGTAATATAAGGGAGTTCGCCAAGAAGAAATAAAAGGGCCTCGGAATCGGCAGTGTAAATATTAGTTTCGTTGACTTCTTCATCTTCGATTTCCAGAGGCATTTGTTCGATATAGGCATCGTGAATCCAAGGCCAGTCCAGAAGTGAGCAGACCAGTAAAATCGACTTGTATTTTTTTTCCAGTTGACGCAAACGATGAGCCATCATCTTACAGCGATCCAAGGGTTGTCCTTCTGGTAATTTTTTCAGTGCCGGTAATACGGCTGCAGAAAATTTTTCGAGAGGTACTTTCTTCAATGCATAGGGATCGGGTAATGAGGCAGAAATACTTTCAAAGCGTTGCGTTTCCATATCGATAAAATGGCGATCGATGCGTTCCATCATTGCAATTCTGAGAGCGGCAATCACTCCCTGGCAGGGATCGATGGGAACATAGCTGCAGACACGCTGGATTTCGTCGTCGTCATCATCATCTTCCCAGGGAGCAGAGCTGGTAATTGGTGGCTCTTCTTGCAAGACAGCGGTGATGCTAGGCAGAAATGAAATGCCGCGTTCGACGTTGTCTTGAAAAGAGGCAGGTAAGGGAACAGCCAGACAATCAAACTGGTTGCTCAACATCACACGGCGGACTTCAATCGCATAATCGCCACTACCGTGAATCAGGGGTAATACTGAAATGCGGGGGCTGATTTTTAGAAAACTGGAATGGATAGATGTCATTGTGGATGTGTCCAGTTTTTTGCTGCTGAGAAGATCAACATACTAATTTTATCAATAGAGTTATTTTGACCATTTCCAGCCGGTTGTGTTTTTCAGATTAACAACACACTCTTCAGGCCACTCTCCCTGATGCAATTTTACAATATTCTGAGCTGCCATGGCATACGCATCTCGGTGAGATTCTTGATCCAGACCACCGATGTGGCAGCTCAACAAAACATTTTCCAGCTTAATCAACGGACTTTCAACGGGCAAAGGTTCTTTTTTGAAAACATCCAGACCAGCGGCACGTAAATGACCGGATTGGAGCGCTTCAATCAGTGCCTCCTCGTCGACAAGCCCCCCGCGAGCCGTATTAATCAGGACAGAACCGGATTTCATTTTTGCCAGCGTGTCACTATTTATGATATCGATGGTTTCTGGTGTGACAGGTAGGTGTAATGTGACATAATCTGAGTGTTGCACTAATTCATCGAGATCGACGAGTTTAATCTGATGTTCTGCCACGAATGATTGATTGGGAAAGGGGTCATACGCCAAGACCTGCATCCCCATTCCAATCGCGCGGGTTGCGACTGCCTGGCCAATGCGTCCCAAACCCACAATGCCGATGGTACTGCCCCAAACACGCGGTGTGAGAGCCCGTTCCCATTCGCCGCAACGGACGGCACGGTCTTGCGAACGGGTCAAGCGAGCCGCTCCCATTAACAGAGCAAAAGCTTGTTCCGCGACCGAATGATGGTTTACACCAGGCGTAATTGTGACGACAATTCCCAGCTCATCAGCGGCCTCTAAATCGACGGCATCAAAACCAACACCATACCGTGAGATCACTTTTAAGTCCGGGAGCTGTTCAAGGACTTCTCTAGAATATAACTCCGCACCAGCTAGGACGGCATCAAAGCCTTGTACTTGTTCTACGACCCTGTTTGGTTCTCTTCGTAGATCAACCTCACTTGGGACGGTTGCTACTTCAAACCCACCAGTCTGTAGGATTTCAAAATGCGGGCCAAATTCACACATTTTTGCAGTACAAATCGTACGAGGCATGATCAAATATTTCTATAGAAATAGAGTTCGGATAAGAGGAAATTCGTACTGCTACTCTAGCGAAACGCTCTATTAACTGACAATGTTCGCAGGGCAAAAAAACGAAATGCGTTCGAATACTCACTTATTTAACGATAAATAAGCGTTCTGCGCTTTGGACTGTTTTCGGATCTTCTGTGCGCAGCCTCTTGAGCAATTGTTTTGCTTTTTCCGCTGTAACGGTATCAGCACCACTCCCTTGTTTGTTCTTGCCTTTAGAGGCGACTAACAAATACCGCACAATGGCGCGTTTGATGGAAGAATTGTTATAGTCTTCAGTTTTGTACATTCTCATTAAGCGATCTAGTATGCTCCAGTCATTCCAGCGCGCGAGATCCGCGATTACCAGATCGGTCAGCTCAGGACGATCCAGTAACAGTCTCATTGACTTTCGCAGACGTTCTTTATTGATTCGTTCATCACCGTAAACCCACATAAAACGCAAGGCTTGTGTGGCAGCTTTTGTTTCAGAGTAAGGAACCGTTTTGGAAACGAATTTTGTTTGTTCAATTTTGTCCAAACCGTCGGCACCGGTCAGTAACAGGTATCCTGAGATGAGGCCATCAATGCCAAATCGAATTTTTTTCACAGGCGCATTGATTTTCGTTTCCATGAAAGCAATGTCGGAATCCTGACCACAGAGCCCCAGTAACAAGCCATACAATCCCAGTCGGACCACAGGAGTCTCAGGGTTCACAATCCATTTGCGAATTTTTTCCCGCGGCATTTCTTTGGCGAGAGAAGCGATCTCTTCGTACGGAGCGTTGGCAAATTCGGCAAAGGCATCATTTGCGATCATCTGATCGGAGTGTTCCAGATACTTCAGGAAATACCGCAGGCGTTTGGATGTTTTTTCTTTAGCGGGCGGTGCCTGCGAAATGTAGTGAAAACACGTCTCAGAAATTTGAATGGGGCTTCCCATATGCATGCTGGTTTCTTTGGTTTCCAGCAACAAAAACAAT
>JAJDEK010000292.1 GCA_029259875.1 Planctomycetaceae bacterium | reverse complement strand
GCTGCGATCATGCTGGGATTACAGTTTACGGTGTTAGTTCCAGTTATTATCTGAAGCAGTTAGTTACGCAAACGATTCAAACATTTGCCCCTTCGATTCCCTTAGCAAACCGGATATTAGTTCAGGCTAAATAAACACAGGGGGTTGGGGGACTAACCAAGCTTATGCCAGGAAGAGTTTTCTCTGCATTCCTGGTCTTTATCTGTACGAAATTAATCAAAAAGCGGCATGGGATCCAGTGATCCCTGCCGCTTTATTTGATTTCGTTTGAATGCTCTGATTTCAGTCATCAATCTGAATGATTTCAAAACGCAATGTTCCTGAAGGAACATCGACCTCGACTTTATCACCCACTTTTTTGTTGAGCAAACCCAGCGCCAGTGGGCTACTGGTGAGGATCTTCATTACTTCAGTCGTATAGTCCTCTTCACCGGGGCCGACAAATTCGTACTTTTCCTCTAGATCATCGTCAAGGTTTTTCACGGTAACCACTGATCCAAAGGTAATGACACCTTTGGGCATGGTCGATTTGTCGGCGATATAACAATTCGCCAGTTTGGTTTTCAACTGGTTAATTTTAGCTTGAGTCATTCCCTGAGCTTCGCGCTGCGCATGATATTCGGTGTTTTCTTTCAAGTCACCTTCCGCACGAGCGTCCGCAATCGCTTGTGCGATCTCAGGCATTTTTTCGTTTTCAAGATAACGAGCTTCTTCTCGCAGCTTGTCGTATCCTTCTTGTGAAATTGGATGACGGTCCATCATTTTGACTCCCGATTTATACGCGTCAATTCGCGTGATTCAATAAATAGCAAAAACAGATATAGCAAAAACGGGCGACTTGGAGTGTCGCCCGTTTTGGTAAAGGCATTATTATGGCAGCATTATAGCAGATGAGCTGCCAGGAATGCTATGCAATTTCGACCCATTGCTGATCTTTTGCGCTCTGCAAAACGGCATCGCAGACTTTTTGAGTCTCGAGTGCAGACCGGAAGTCGGGTTGGGTTGGTTTGCCAGAGTCCAATCCTTGGAAGAAATCAGCTAAGGCATTTGTAAAGGTGTGTTCATAGCCGATCGTGCAGCCTGGAACCCACCATTTATCCATATAGGGGTGCTCAAAGTTAGTCACATGAATCCGACGCCAGCCGGTGACATGATCTTCTACTTTCTGGCCGGTCGTGGGATTCGCATATTCAAAATATTGCAGAATCTGTGGATCTTCCAAATCAAAGAATACGGAACCATCTTCGCCATTCAGTTCGAAGGTATTGAAGTTTTTCCGGCCGCGTGCATAGCGAGAGCTTTCAAAGGTTCCCATGGAACCATTGGCAAAGCGGGCTAAAAACATACAAGCGTCATCAATTTCGACAGGTGTTTTTTCACCGGTATCTTGATGGACGCGTTCCTTCACGAAAGTTTCGGTGGCTGCTGAGACGGATGTGATGGGGCCGTTCAGCCAGATCGCAGAATCGATAGAATGAGCCAGCAGGTCGCCTGTCACTCCGCTGCCAGCGACTTTCGCATCAAGTCTCCAGAGTGTGGCTCCCCCTTGAGGGACGTCTTCCGCGATGGTCCAGTCTTGCAAATAGCAGGCCCGGTAGTGGAAAGGGCGACCAATTCGTTTTTCATCGACCAATTGCTTAGCGAGTGTGATGGCAGGAACACGACGGTAATTAAACCAAACCATGTTTGCCACACCCGCTTTTTCAATCGCATCTGTCATGGCGACTGCTTCTGCCGTGTTCATGGCGAGCGGTTTCTCACAGAGCACCATCTTTCCGGCTTCAGCCGCGGCGATTGCGATGTCGTGGTGAGAGTTGTTGGGGGTTGTGATGTCAATCAGATCGATGTCATCCCGTTCGATCAGCTTTCGCCAATCAGTCTCATAGGATTCCCAGCCCCAGTTATCAGCGAAGTCTTTGATTTTGTCTTCGCTACGTGCACAGGCTGCCTGGAGAACTGGTGTATGTTCGATATCGAAAAATTTGCTGACTTGTCTATAAGCGTTGGAGTGGGTACGTCCCATGAATCCGTAGCCGATCAGACCGACGCGTATTGGCTTGGTCATTGGTGTCATTCCTTATGGATTAAAAACAGGTTGAAAATTGAAGAGTTGTGTTTACGATTAAGACCATCCGTGGGCATTTCTGACGTTGATCATTGCTGCCAGAATATCGTTCCAGGTTTGAGGGTTCATCATGATTTCATTCGAAAACATGCAACCATCCCAACAGATATGCTGGAATTTGTTTGTTGGTGTTCCTTCTTTATCGCGTAACCAGAAACCAGCGCGTTTGGTAATGTCGAGCTTACCATTGGGATCATTGGGCAAACAGTGTCTACCGGTCTTGTCGTGTGATCCCGTACCATGCACAGTGCCATCATTCTGCGCGACATGGAAATCGATGGTCCAGGGACGCAGTGCATCGGTCAGGGTTTGGTAAGCGGCATCGAAGGTTGCTTCGTCATTCCAGTCGAAGTTTTCGGGAAGCAGACGATCTTCGGGAGCGTTGTAGCCCATTAGGTACAGCAAGGTATGCGACATGTCGGCCTGAAATCCCAGAACATCGGGGCGATCAACCATTTCCAGCAGTTGTACCATGCGTTTCCAGCTATGCATGCCTCCCCAACAGATTTCCCCTTCGGCGGCGAGTCGCTCTCCATGATCGGCGGCGATATTGGCGGCTAATTTGAAGGTTTCTGCAATTTTGGCTTGATTGCCTTCAGGGTCATCGACCCATTCGCCAGGACCAGCGGCTGAGTCGATTCGAACCACGCCATAGGGACGCACCCCCAGCTCACGCAGTTTTTTGGCAATCCCACAACCTTTACGAACTTGTTCCAGAAACAGTCCGCGTTCTTCTTCGCTCCCCATAGCAGAACCACCGCCTGTTGGCGGCCAGACAGGAGCAACAACAGAACCGATTACCAGATTTCGAGCTTGGACTTTTTCTGCCAATTGTTTTAAATCATCATCGCTGGAGTCGATGCTGACATGCGGGTCAAACAGGAACAGGTCAGTTCCGTCGAATTTGATTCCATCCACTTCGGCGGCAGCCGTTAGATCGAGCATTGTATCTAAATCAATGGGGGGCTCTGAATCGGGGCCTTTCCCGACGACTCCCGGCCAGGCTGCATTATGAAGTTTTGGTAATGGATTCGATGTGTTATCACTCATGAGCTGGTCCTTCATGTTAGCAAGAATTGTATGATCAAAAAGAAAACTGCCCGAAAGTTCGGGCAGTTAAGAGTGAATGCTGTCTTTTACTTTCGATAATCACCGACATTGGGAGCGCTGGGGCAAGCGCCAGGACCAAAGTAACGAAGTGAGACCAATGGTTCAGTGCCAGTATTCTCAATCGTGACACCCTCCTGTGCGGCTTTTTCTGACACAAAGACTTCATCTTCCGTCATTTCTCCAAAGCGGATCATAGCGGGAGTTTGTAATCTCAGTTTTCCGATTGAGCCTTCTCCTTGAACGGTAATCCAACCGTAAGCGCCGGTATCTTTAATGGTCACTTTCGTACCTGGGTCAACAGTCAGTTCTTTCGCTGTGAATAACTGCTCTCCTTTGACTTTACCATAGACAATCCAGCGATCCACGTATCCGTCAGCCGCAGTGTCAGCTACCGGAATCGGTTCGAGATAGTTGTTGTCTTTAAAGTTGGGATCCACGTTGGCTTCCCAGTCGAGTGCTTCAACGAGATAGGTGTTGTCGTCGTGCTTGTCTTCGGGGAAGTCTTTGGTCAACAGTGAGCGTGGTACAGCGCGGCCTTCGACCATTGATTGGTACATTCCGAATACATCACTGCCCCATTGTGGTTCGTAAGTCACGAGACTTCCCGGAGCATGCAATACGCAGGGAGGAATCAACCAGCCAGTTCCTGGTTTGAGACGATAGGCTTTAGAAAGATCGAGAATGCCGTTATCACCGTCATTCCAGCGGTCAAGGCAGTCAATCACATCCTGTTTGGAGGTACCAGGTTCCAGTCCCATGAACGTATAGGGGAAATTATTGCCAATCGCGTTCATTTGAGGAGGGAAATAATAAGATTCCGGCTTGCCTTCCTGCCCGACTAACGCCGCTTGTTCGGCATTTTGATGCATGTGATGAGGAATCGGTCCCATATTATCAAAGAACTTGGAGTAAACGGGCCATCGCTGGTAATTACTCCAGATGGAATCCCCGATCACTTCGGCTCCCAGTTCGGCAATCGCGTCTCTGAGGGTGAATCTTTCCCCCCCAAAGTCACAGTAACTCAAACCTTCATCTGGCGGAGCCCCTTCGTTTGCGGCAGCAGTGGTTGAACCAAACCAGCGCTCATCGATCCCTCCTCGATGTGTTCCCAGTGCATAATAGTCGTTCGGATGCAATTTCAATCGTCGACCGGGTTGAAGAAACGAACGGGGAACCCATGTAGGAGACAGTCGAAATATTCCACCACCTTCAGTCAGTGCATCGGCGGCTAGTTTGGCAACGTTAGACATTCTTTCCTCTTCTTATGTGTTGAACTGGCAGATATCCATTTGAACTCTTAGCGATCACTTACAAAAAACGTGATTTCACAAGGAGTTCCGAATACCTGCAAACCTGATTGCTATCGATAAAAAATGACTCGGATCGATGATTTTATTGTGATGTTTAGGAAGGTTTTTGAAAAGGAAACCGAATTGATTTTGCAGCTTAATTTGAAAGAATCATAGTCAATTAGGGTCTGAGGTATGGCGTTGTTAATTCTAAATAATCATTATAAAATCAGGATTTCGTTCGGGAAGGGATACTTCTCATCCTTTTTCGATTGTATGGTTATGTTGGATTTGTGTGTTTATGACTTACCTTGTAAAAAATAGAGAAAG
>JAJDEK010000291.1 GCA_029259875.1 Planctomycetaceae bacterium | reverse complement strand
TGAAAAGCGGGGAGAAATCTGGAAATTATAATGATAACTTCAGAGAGTGAGATTTGAGTTTCGGCCAATATTTATAACTATATACTATCGAAACTAGATTTGTCTTGTTACCATAAATAATGGAATTTTAAGAGAAGTTTCGCCTACCATTTCAGTTTTAAGCTTTTCTTTCTTCTTTTGAAGAACAGATTCTCATTCGAGAATGAGAAGAGTAACATTTTTTTGTGAGATGCGTGGGAGTTTACTTTTCATAATAGTTTCATCGTTTTTTATTTTTTAAGTTTCCTTTCGGCATTTCTTGGTTTGATAGGGAGCATTGTCACAGAGTTTTTTTTGACTTCATTTGGGTTGAATCAAGTCGCTGTGATTAAAGAGTTTTAAAAGTAGTCCCAGGTTCAGTGGAATTGGAAAATCAACAATGTTTGGTATTCTCAATGAGACAATTTTAGCAATTTATACTCTTTTGACCAAATTGGTCAGAGTATTGCCGACGCTGATTCGTTCACGGGAGTCTTCTTTTACGAGAAGCCACTTTCCGAATGTTGAGTTACTGGCTCAACAGAAACAGAAAAATGAGATCATGCGTCGACTTTTGTCTTGTTTGGGAATTGAGCAGCGGTTTCGTGTGCCAGTGCAGGTACGATCTAACCAATGGTGTGTTAAACGTCGGTAACTAGATCAAAACACGGGCTATAAGTTTGTTTTTGTTGTAGATGTATTTTTCTGGGCTGCAAAAAATTAAATGATGTCATTAAATTTCATTTCTTTAATTAGACATGTTTAATTTCGGAACTCTCTAACGCTCCTTTCGTTCTATAGAAATTCCTGACAACATGATTTGTACTGATCTGAATTTTAATCCTAACTAGATTAAAAGACAGGTGGGTTCAATTTTGTCTCTGTTGTTTGCTAAGGCCGTATGGCGGGCAATAGGAAAGGGACTTTCACCATAGGCGCATAGGAAGCACCTGGAATATGTTTACTGAAGTCGCTATCGGGGCTACCCTGGCGTTCATTGTCGGGGTTATCATTGGTTATTTTATTGATCGAATCCGGCGCGGATCTGCTTACCAGTCATATGCACAGATCCTGAAACAAGCAGAATTAGATTCGGAAAACCTACTCAAGAGCCAGAAGCTGGAAGCCAAAGAAGAGTTGTTACAACGTCGAGAATCGCTCGAAGAAGATGTTAATAAACAACGTGAAGAGTTGTGGTCTGTTGAAAAGAAACTCAGCAAACGAGAGGCGACTTTAGAAGATCAACAAGCAGACTTCCTCAAAAAGGAAGCCATGATTCAAGCAACCCAGTCCAAGCTGGCCACCCGTTCCAAGTCGGTAGAAGCCAGGGAACAAGAACTTGAGCGCGCCCTCAAAAGCCAGCAAGAAGAGCTGTTTAAGATTAGTGGACTTGATCGCGAGACCGCTTCAAAAATGTTACTGGATCGTTTGGATGGTGATCTGAAGAATGAAACCGGCGCACTCATTCTGAAGCATCAAGCTGAATTGAAACAATCCTGTGATAAAATCGCGCGCGAGACGATTGGAATGGCCGTTCAACGATTTGCCTCCGGCCATGTGGCAGAAACGACGGTTTCCACAGTTGATTTACCTGAAGAAGAAATGAAAGGTCGGATTATCGGTCGTGAAGGCCGAAATATTCGTGCGTTCGAAAAAGCAACTGGCGTAGATGTGATTGTGGACGATACTCCGGGGGTCGTTGTTGTGTCTGCATTTGATAACGTGCGGCGCCAGATTGGCAAAATGTCGTTACAGAAATTAGTCAACGATGGCCGCATACATCCCGCTCGTATCGAAGAAGTTGTTGAGGAGACTCAGAAAGAACTCGAAGAGTAT
Source organism: Planctomycetaceae bacterium (assembly GCA_029259875.1). GTDB lineage: Bacteria > Planctomycetota > Planctomycetia > Planctomycetales > Planctomycetaceae > Gimesia. The sequence continues at coordinate 2,319 of JAJDEK010000291.1, read as the reverse complement.
ATTCAGACTATGGGACAAAATGCTTGTCAGGAAGTGAATATATCAGGTGTGAATCCCAAGCTTGTTGATTTGTTGGGAAGACTACATTTTCGAACGAGCTACAGCCAAAATGTGCTAAGGCATTCAATCGAGGTTTCTGCGTTAACCGGTATTATGGCAGAACAACTTGGTCTGGATGGTACGATTGCTCGAAGATGTGGACTGTTTCATGATGTCGGTAAAGCGGCAGACCATGAAATGGAAGGGGGACACCCTGCTGTCGGCGCTCAGTTGTTAAAACGATATGGAGAGTCACAGGAAGTTGTGCATGCGGCTGCCGGCCACCATGATGATATCCGCCCCGATTATATCTATACTGTTTTAGTAGCCGCCGCTGATGCCTGTTCGGCCTCACGACCAGGAGCACGTCGTGATACGCTTGAGAAATATGTTCGTCGATTAGAAGAATTAGAAACACTCGTATGTGGATTTCCAGGAGTCGATCACACCTATGCCATTCAGGCTGGTCGAGAAGTTCGCGTGATTGTAGATTCCGACCAGGTGAATGATCGTGAAGCTGCAAAAATGTGTAAAGACATTGCAAAAGCAATTGAGGACACGTTGACGTATCCAGGTGAAGTTCGAGTGACTGTCATGCGAGAGTCGCGTACGATTGAGTATGCTCGTTAATCAGATAATTGTGCTTGCATCAACGTGGCGATGGCTTGAGAGTTGTCTCCACGTTGTTGTTTTAAATGGTTGATGACTTTTTCCTGTCGTTCCACAGGATGATTCTGGTTAAGTTTAAATTTGCCTTCAATACGTTCGATCTCAATCGTAAACCCGACGATACCCTTCAGTAATTGGTTGATGAGCGTAGAGTCTACGTTTTGCATTGACCATTGACTGGGTTGAGAGGCTTGATAGAAGTTGACGTATTCTTCAAGAACGTCTTTTAATTCACAGGGATCATCAATTACGGAATAGCGTCCATAGACATGCACAGCGAGATAATTCCAAGTAGGAACCGTGTTAGGGGCTTCGTACCAGGTTGGTGAAATATAAGCGTGGGGACCATGGAAAATGGTGAGCACGCTCTGATACTGTTTCACTTCAGCTTGTGGATTCGCTTTTGCAAAATGACCAATTAATCGTCCCTGTTTTCCTTGGTTGCGATCCAGTAAAACAGGTAGATGGCTAGCAAATGGTTCATCATTCTTTTGTGAAATCAGAGTAGCAAAACTGTGCTGTTCTATAAAATTATGTAGGACATTTAAATCCGTGATGCTAAAAGCAGAAGGTACATACATTATTAAATCAGTCCACTAGAAGTTCAGGGGAAATAAACGATTTAACGCATTGTGGTCAACGCGATTGGCTTTTGCGAGTTTCTTGGCAACCAAATCTAAGCAATTAAGTATCGGACAGGTTTGTTAGTCGGTAGGTTCAGGGAGCTATCAATTCTTAAGAAATTTATTTACCTTGGGAGTGATATAATCTTTGTATGAATAAGTCGGCTCTTTTACTAAGGAGTTCTATAGATATGCCATTTATTGATATCAATACTGTAAAACCATTGGAAGTCCTCCCCGGCTGTAAAATGCGTACACCTTATGGGGAAAATCTAATGTTATCCTATCTGGAAATGGATGAGGGAGCAGTTGTCCCTTTGCATGATCATCCACACGAACAGGGAGGGATGTTATTGAAAGGGAAATTAGAATTCACGATGGGAGACGAAGTACGAATTGTTGAAGCCGGTGCTATGTTTATTATCCCACCAAACACACCACATAAGGTCATTGCCATTGATGGGCCGGCTGTTGTTCTGGATGTGTTTACGCCTGTTCGTGAAGATTATGCAGAGTTGTATAACAAATACATTCCAGTATCAGATGAGGATTCTTAACCATAATGTTGTCGCTGATGAGATCCTAATTGAGCATCATTGGTAACATCTGATTTAAACTACAACGTAGTTGATTTTTCGGTTGCGTTTAGCAGTGTCTGTCCAAATCCTTCTAAATGTTGAATATTATCGCAGAACGCTGCATATTTTATTTGATGTCGAATTTCTTCACTTAAAGCACGACCGCCCACTACAAAGGCAACTTCTAATCCAAATTCATCATAGAGTTCTGAATAACCATGTATAAATTCCGCTTCATCTTTCAAGTGGCTGACGCTGAGCCAGAATAATCGAGGTCTCTGGTGTCTGATTGCCGCAGCGAGTGTTTTAAGTGGTAAATTAGAGCCAAGTGAGACTGCATTCCATTTGTTGTCGCGAAGTACCAATTCGACCATCGTTGTAGCTAGGGTATATTGATCACCTTCAACTGT
>JAJDEK010000030.1 GCA_029259875.1 Planctomycetaceae bacterium | reverse complement strand
CCTCTGATTTGGGGTTTGTCGCAATCCGCCACTGATTCACAACGAGCGGCAGTCGCTCTTGCAGATCAAATTGGGGCCACCATTGATACCGGTGCATCCTCTACTGTGAGAGCATTACAGCAAGTAGGCGAGGCATCTTGTACGCTGGGAGAAGTCCGTAGTCGCGCTGATTTGATTATTTATTGGGGCGCCAATGCTTTGCTCACAAATCCATGTCATCGACAAACAATTCTCTCAGGACAAGCAGAGTCCTCACGAAAGATTGTGGCATTGGGAGCAGAACTTCCTGATTCTTGTGACGATGTCGATCTATCCATTCAGTTGGAGACACAAAATGAGTTTGAAGTGATCTGGTATTTGAGAGCACTGTTGAAAGACATTGATTTTAATGGAAACAAGCCAGCAGGCGCTGCTGTATCTGACTTAAAGGAATTAGCCTGTCTCATTCAACAGAGTAAATATATTGTCTTCTTTTTTGGTCCAGAATATAAACAAGGGCATTTGTCGCACCGCGATATCGAAGCATTGTCATTGTTGGTGCGAGAGATTCAAGCCGATCGCAGATGCCACACAATCAGTGTACCACCTGCAGGCGAAACCAAGGGAGTAGAAAATGTGTTGGCATGGCAGACAGGTTACGCTGCCAACGTGAATTTTTCATCAGGATATCCGCGTTATTCTCCTGTAGAATTTTCAGCCAATCAATTAATTCAACGGGATGAAATCGATTTTTGTGTTCTGGTGGGGGCGCAACCCCTTTCTGGTTTATCACAAGAAGCTCAGAAGTGCTTGGCCCAAGTTCCTACCATCTTGATTGGGCCTGTTAATGTCGATGCATTAAATTTGGATGTATTTATTCCAACTGGCGTTTATGGTATTCATTTCCCTGGTTCAATTTATCGATTTGATGGGACTCCCCTGCCTTTACGTGGCCTTGTTTCCACTATTCTTCCCAGCGAAGCCGATGTTTTAACTGACATAATGTCACTATTGAAACAGTCGCTAGTTTGATAGGAGACAGTGCTTTGCCTCCTACCACTTTCACCTGATCTGATTATTCAAACCAATCGTTAAGATTAGAATTGGAATTTTCATCGTATTTCCCTCCCGAGGAAAGTTTCGGTTTGTTTTTAACCTAAGTTTGTAATGAGTTTTAACTCATGGGATCAGAGAACTGTGTTCCACTTTAAAACAAGACATAATCTTTTCCTTAATGCAAAATTAGGGATCAGCTTCGATACAGGTAGTGAAAATGACAACTGAGATCAACGAAAAATTAGACCAGGCCGCCGAATCACCTGCTGATGATCAGCAGACCGTTTCCGTACGTGTTGAAGATTTAATTGTCGGCAGAACAATTAACAATGCGATTCATGATCCCAATGGGGTTTTATTATTAGCTGCGGGATCAGTCGTTAATTCACGGTTCAAACAATTATTGCGTGACCGGAATATGCCCCATGTAGAGATTCACAGCGATGATGCCGCGTCAGTGAGTTTGAGCGCTTTTGCAGACATTGATGACTCTGAAGGTGGAATTTATTCTACTGTATTAACCGAAAAGCTGGATACTCTCATCGAATCTGGATCGATGTTTGTGGCTAATACGGGGCCCGCTGTTCGGGATTCGATGGTCGTTCATGGCTGTAAAGGTTATGACCAGGAAAGCCGTGAAAAGCTATTTGCTCAACAACAGGAATATGGTGAATCTCTCGATGGCATGATGCGTGGAGCCATGAATGGCGAGACTCCCAAAGGGGCTGATATTGCTGGTATGGCCGCTAATTATCTAACTCAACTGACGGCAGATGCAGATACTGTGATTGCGACAGCTGCAGAAGCCGGACAAGATGAAACGCTCTCTCAACATTGTTTGCAGATGTCATTGTTAGGAATGGCAATCGGTGCGGAGTTGAATCTTGATGAAAACAACGTACGTAATATCGGTTTGTGTGGACTCGTACATGACTGGGGAATGGTGCGAGTACAGGACAAGATTGGTACATGGCGTCGCAATCTCAACCCATTAGAGCTCATGGAAATTCAAAAGCATCCCATATTTTCTCTAGAAATGCTCGAAAACGTAGCAGGCATCCCCAGTATTGTTCCCGTAGTTTGTTATCAGGTGCATGAACAACCCAATGGAGAAGGCTACCCGCGTAATCGTACGCAAAAAATGATTCATATGTTCGCCCGTATTTTGAATGTAGCCCATTCCTATGTTTCCTTAACAACATCAAGAGAAGACCGCCCTGCTCTGATGCCTTATGCGGCAATGGAATTTCTACTCAGAAAAACGAATGATAAATCGATCGATTCCGCAGCAATGCGTGCTTTATTGAATCTGCTTTCGCTCTTTCCCGTTGGTAGTTTTGTGACATTAACGGATGGTAGCGCTGCTCGAGTCATTCGACGAAATCAAAATTTATATACCAGCCCCATTGTGCAGGTCATTCAATCTGCAGATGGAAAGAGAGCCGATCCTGCGGACTCAAACAATATCGTTGATTTGAATGAGAATGAACTCCAAATTGACCAAGCCTTACCTACTCCGGGAAAAGATGAGATTGACCTTTCTTCCGAACTCTTCGACGGTCAAGTGTAAGTTGATTTAATCGTTATAATCTGAAGATATTTTTGGACTTACATTGCTTCTTCGACCTGTATTTGCAATGGAGTTGGCTTAGAATCAGGAAAACTCCCGAATCCTTTTGAGGAAATGCCAGTTTTGCTTGAAACTGAGAGGAGAATGGCTTATATTCCCATCTCGCTTCCATTAAGCAATGATTTCATATGGGGTTAACGCTATTGAAATCAGAGCAGGAAACGAAAAGGGCATGTAGCTCAGTTGGTAGAGCACAGGACTGAAAATCCTGGTGTCGGCGGTTCGATCCCGCCCGTGCCCAATGCTCCTTAAAAAGCAGGCCTTTTTGAA
>JAJDEK010000290.1 GCA_029259875.1 Planctomycetaceae bacterium | reverse complement strand
GCTGGTAGATCCTCCCAATCTACCAACCTGGAAAGATTTTCCCATACGACAGGTCATCTGTGAACATTACTCGGGGAAAAAAACGATACTTCAAAACGATGCTAATGCAGCCGCTTATGGAGAATATTGGGTGGGGGGGGCACAGAAAGTACAGAGCCTGGTTTTCTGGACGCTGGGTACTGGAATTGGCTGTGGTATCATTATTGATGAGATGATTATTGAAGGTCGACATTCACATGGGGGTGAATGCGGTCATATGATTATTCAAATGACAAATGGGCGCTTGTGTGATTCGGGACAATATGGAACACTCGAAGCATATGCAGGAGCCAAGTCTCTGGTACGTCGATGTCAGGAACAACTGGATTCCGGACGCGTTTCCAGCTTGAACGAACGATTACAAGAGGGAATAAAACTGACACCACTGTTAATTGCGCAGGAAGCAGAACAAAACGACGAATTATCGAACGAACTGATTATGGATTCCGCCATGTATCTGGGTGTGGGGACAACCACACTGATGCATACCATTGACCCGGACATGGTTCTGTTTGGAGGTGCAGCCACCTTTGGAGGCAAGGACTCCGAATTAGGACAGAGTTTTATGAATCGAATTCGCGAAGAAGTCAAAATCCGCGCATTTAGCGTTCCCTATGAAAATACCATCATCGACTTTGCCACCCTCGGATCTGATGCGGGTTATATTGGCGCAGCCGGTTGCGCTCGACGGGCCAGTCTGAAAACAGAGTCGCAATAACATCAATATTCCCAGGCTATTTTGCCCGGACCTTTTTAAATAAGCGTAATGAGATTCACTCAATGGCTACTGAGACACGTTTGATTCGTAACTTTTCGATCGTAGCACACATCGATCACGGAAAGAGTACACTCGCCGATCAATTACTCCTGAAGACTGGTGCGATTACTGCCAGAGAATTCAAATCTCAGATTCTGGACGATTTACAAATCGAACAAGAGCGTGGTATCACCGTTAAAGCGCGTACCGTCGCCATCTATCATGAATACAAGGGAGAAACTTACGAGCTAAACCTGATCGATACTCCCGGACACGTGGATTTTCACTATGAGGTCTCCCGTAGCTTGGCAGCTTGTGAAGGAGCGCTGTTGTTAGTCGACGCATTTCAGGGAGTGCAGGCACAAACCGTTGCTAATGCTTATGCAGCCATTAACTCAGATCTGTCAATCATCCCAGTCGTTAATAAAATCGATTTGCCAGTAACGCGCATTGACGAAGTCCTGGAAGAAGTGGAAACCATTATTGGCCTGGATCCCACAGAGGCCTTAATGGCCAGTGCGAAAAATGGCATTGGAATTGATGAAGTATTGGACGCGATTGTAGAACGTATTGAGCCCCCCAAAGGAGAAGCCGATGCACCACTCCGAGCACTTGTCTTCGATAGTAAATACGACCACTATCGCGGTGTCGTCACTTACGTTCGTGTCATAGAAGGTACGATTGTAAAAGGGCAAACCGTTGTCTTGATGCGTGGCGGTACAAAGCTCGACATCATTGAAATTGGTCAATTTACACCCAAGATGAAAGTCGCGAAATCACTTGGCCCTGGACAAGTAGGTTACTTAGTCAGTGGTGCCAAGGAACTGAGCCATGTGCATGTGGGTGATACGATTGCCAATCCGAGAAATCTACCACCAGAACCACTACCCGGTTACCAAAAACCACAACAAATGGTTTTCTGTGGTATGTATCCGATTGAAGCAACTGATTTCGAAAAACTGCGTGAAGAATTACAAAAGCTAAGCTTAAACGATGCCAGCTTCAGTTTTGTTCCCGAAACCAGTGATGCACTTGGTTTTGGTTTTCGATGCGGTTTTTTGGGTATGCTGCATATGGAAATCATTCAGCAGCGACTTGAACAGGAATTCAATATTGACCTGCTACAGACTGCGCCAAACGTTACCTATGAAGTACTGGAGCGGAATGGTGACGTGTTACATATCGACAATCCACAAACAGTTCCCGATGCCAGCCGGATTGAAGAATTTCGTGAACCGATTGCTCTAGTAACATTCATCTTGCCATCGGAGAGTATCGGCATCATTATGCAATTGTGTTCTGATCGGCGAGGAATTTATAAGAATACTGAATACCTTGGCACCAATCGTGCGCAACTGATTTATGAATTGCCTTTGGCGGAAATTGTTTATGATATGTATGACCGACTCAAAAGTGCCACGCGTGGCTATGGAACTATGGATTATGAAATCATGGGTTTCAGTCCGGCAGATCTGGTAAAAATGGATATCCTCGTCAAATCAGAAAAAGTCGACGCGCTCTCCACGATCGTCCACCGCTCACAATCCGAACGTAGAGGCCGGGCCCTAGTTAAGCGACTCAAAGAGGAAATATCAAAGCATCAGTTTGAAATTCCGATTCAAGCTGCCATCGGTGGAAAGATCATTGCTCGAGAAACCATTAGGGCTCTTCGCAAAAACGTGACTGCCAAATGTTATGGTGGCGATATTACCCGAAAACGAAAACTGTGGGAAAAACAGAAAGAGGGTAAAAAGCGGCTCAAGCA
>JAJDEK010000289.1 GCA_029259875.1 Planctomycetaceae bacterium | reverse complement strand
AGGATTTGACATTTTTCAGTCAGCGTACATGTAATGTTTCTGTTTCATTCTATTTGTCTAGAGCATTTGATGATGATTGTCTCGATTCTTGATTGTCACAGGTCATATCCCTTAATTGTTCTTGCATCTTTGATAGACCTTCTAGAACAGCGTCATTCACTTTTGCGCAGTTTTGTCTCAACTATGGTAAATTTTGGCGGGTTGAGAGTTCATATAGCAAGTCAGTCGGGTCAAACAGGGCTCATATTGGTAAGCAAAGTAGTACTCATGCAGAACCGGATTTTATTCCTTCCCCAAAAACAGCGTCAAACGAGAGAGTTTTATAGTGCTGGAATCAACAGGAAGAGATCGATGCACCAACATGAGTTTTTTTACTCGCGCGCGTGACGCAGAGCACAGAGTTTCGCTAAGAGCGCGATGAAGTCAAGCTAAACATTAAGCACTAAAAAAGAAGAAAAATGACAGTTCAACAATTCCCGAATATGTCAAGTGGATTTGAGCTTGATGAATTCTTGTGTCGTAATGAACAACGGGCACGACTAATAAAAAAACCTCGGCGATGATCACCGAGGTTTTGAATCAAATCATTTGAGGATCATGCTTGTCGCATCAACCAGACCAACAGCCCTTTGGCCAGATGCATTCGATTTTCGGCCTGCTGGAAGACAACACTTTGTCGACTATCAAGCACCTCGTCGGTGACTTCGAGTCCACGTTTTGCTGGCAGGCAATGCATAAATTTACAATTAGAACCCGCGGCTGACATGAGCTTCGAATTGACCTGATAATCAGCAAAGATCTTCTTGCGTTTCTCCGTTTCGGCTTCCTGTCCCATGCTGGCCCAGACATCGGTGTAAATCATCGTTGATTCTGCAACCGCTTTTAGTGGATCGGACTCCAGTTCCAGATGCGCGTCAGGAATGTTTGCTTTTAATGAAGTCACGAAATCCGATGATAACTCAAAACCTTCCGGCGAAGAGACAACAAACGGAACTCCCAACATGGCACAACAGCTGGCGAGTGAATAGGCGACGTTGTTTCCATCACCCACATACGCCAGTTTCTGCTGAGATAAATCGCCGGCGAGTTCTTGCATCGTAAACAGATCGGTTAATGCCTGACAGGGATGACTTAAATCGGACAGTGCGTTGATCACAGAAGCTTTCGAGTTTTTTGCGAACTGTTCAATGAGCTCGTGTGAAAACGTTCTCAGTGTGATCACATCAGAATAACCGCCAATCACCCGGGCTACATCTTCGATCGATTCTCGTCCATCCAGGCCCGCTTCTTTACAGGTAAAGAAACTCGCTCCCCCTCCCAGTTCCCACATGGCTGATTCAAAACTGAGCCGCGTTCTGAGCGAAGGTTTCTCGAACACTTGAGTCATCGTCTGCCCCTGTAATAACTGAGGACGTTCGCCTGCTTTTTGTTTGTCTTTTAGTTCCTGAACGAGGGCAAATATTTCGAGAATCTCAGACGATTCCAAGTCGTGCAAGGTGATTAAATGTCTCATTGGATATCTCAATCAATGACGTGTTAAAAACAGGAATTCCTGTTCGCTTCTTGAATTAAGATTCGAACAGGAATATGTGAATAGATCAAATTGTTTAAAAGAAAGACCGGTCAGTCTTATGCTTCCTCAGCCATTTCCCGTAGAACTGTCGCTATTGTCTCGCAGCCTTCTTCGACTTGTTCCAAAGTCACATTCAAAGGTGGCAGCAAACGGACAACGGTATCATGTGTAGAGTTGATAAGTAGTCCACGGTCCATACATTTTCCGACGGCAGTACCAGAAGTAATATTCAAATCGATGCCCACCATCATACCGCGGACACGTACTTCCCGAATAATGGATAGCTCATTCTGGAGTTGTTCAAAGAATTGCTGAAATTGATTCGACATGCTTTGACAATTTTCCAGCAGGTTTTGCTCTTCGATCATTTGTCCGGTGGCCAACCCTGCTACCATCGCAAGAGGGTTCCCACCAAATGTGCTGGCATGCATTCCAGGTCGTAAACTGGGTGCGACTTCTTCGGTCGCGATGACGGCCCCTGCAGCCACTCCCGCAGCGATGCCTTTGGCCATCGTCATAATGTCGGGTTGAACGCCCCACTGCTGATAGCCAAACCACGTACCAGTTCGCCCCATGCTGGTTTGCACTTCATCAAAAATCAAGAGGCAGTTAGCTTCATCCGCCAGTTTTCGAAGACCAGCCAGATAACCTTCATCGGGAATGTTAACGCCACCTTCTCCCTGAATGGGTTCTACCATGATGGCACAAGTTTCATCGTCCACTAAACTGGCAATCGCTTCCAGGTCGTTAAACGGAGCATATCGAAAGCCGGCAACTAAGGGCCCTAGTCCGTCATGATATTTGGGCTGCGCTGTGGCGGTGACCGCTGCAAACGTTCGACCGTGAAAACCATTTTCGCAGGTGATGATTTTGGGTCGTTTGCCATTGAAGTGTAGCCGAGCCAGTTTAATCGCACCTTCGACTGCTTCCGCACCACTGTTACAGAAAAAGGCCTTGCCGAAACTTCGTGTACAGAGAAACTCTGCAAATCTTCCTTGCGCTTCGGTGTACCAGGTGTTGGGAACATGAATCAAGCGAGAGACCTGATCCTGAATGGCAGCTACCACCGGTTCAGGAGAATATCCGAGAATATTACAACCCCACCCGGGAAACAGATCGAGGTAACGTTTCCCCTCAGCGTCCCAGACATAGCTGCCTTCACCGCGTACCAGACTGATCGGATAGCGACCATAATTGGGAATGACATATTTCTCGAATAAAGCAATCGTGTCCTGACTGCTGGCATTTCCCGTTAATTGCACTGATACACCTCGTCTAGTTAAAACAACCGTAAATACAGATTATCGGACTCTCGGAAAAGAATTGTGACACTATTTCCCAAGTGGATGTTCGAAAAAGCAGCAAACTTTTTCTAAAGTCGTGAAGAATAGACTCGTTCAGCTAATGAGTGATAGTCTGAATTCCACTAAAAAGAAGTCGGAGATTATAGCAAAAAACGATGTTTTCCGCATCAATTTCAGCAAAAGAATTCGGTTCCTCACCAAATTTTCATCTAATCTGCTTGTATCAACTGGGCCACTTCTTTTGCGAAATAGGTCAAAATGCCATCAGCGCCAGCCCTTTTGAAGCATAGCAGGCTTTCCAGTATGCAACGTTCACGATCCAGCCAGCCGTTCTGAGCTGCTGCGGAAATCATGGCGTATTCTCCACTTACCTGATAGGCAAACGTGGGAACTTCAAACTCGGCTTTGACACGACGAACAATATCCAGATAAGGCATTCCCGGCTTAACCATCACCATGTCAGCTCCCTCACTGATATCCAGGCCGACTTCACGCATTGCTTCATCACTATTGGCGGGGTTCATCTGATAGGTTCGTTTATCGCCGGTTCCCAGATTTGTCCCCGAACCCACGGCATCACGGAACGGGCCATAAAAGGCAGACGCGTATTTGGCCGCATACGCCATAATCTGTACATGCTGAAAACCGGCTTCATCCAAGGCTTCGCGGATCGCACCAATGCGACCATCCATCATGTCGGAAGGGGCAATAATATCACAGCCCGCTTCTGCTTGAACGACCGACTGCCGACATAAGACATCCAGCGTTTCATCGTTCACAACGTATCCCTCTTTGATCAGGCCATCCTGACCATGACTGGTATAAGGATCCAAGGCAACATCGCAGAGAATCCCCAGATTCAAGTTCTCTGCTTTCAATGCGCGCACAGCACGACAAACCAGATTCTCTGAATTATAGGCTTCTTCCCCTCCCTCGGTTTTCTTAGCAGGATCAGTCGCTGGAAAGAGAGCTAATGCAGGAATTTTCAATGCAGCTGCTTCTCTAGCGGCCTCAATCAGGTGATCGATGGTCAACCGCTGCACGCCGGGCATGGAGGGAATCTCTGTTTTCTGATTCGTGCCTTCCTGTATAAATACAGGCCAGATCAGGTCATTTACTGAAAGTTGATTTTCAGAAACCAACCGTCTAGACCAGTCTGTTCGGCGATTTCGCCGCATTCTTACTTGAGGAAACATAAAAAATTAAACCCTTGTCAATCAAAATGCACTAGATCACGTATAAATAATAGCGCTGAGACCTTGATTATGGCCTAAATAATCTTAATTATAAAGGAATATGCTCTTTTTAAATCTGGCTGAGAGTTCAGTTTAGACCATTGCATTAGCCGTACAACTTCAATACTGTATTATATGTAGGGGATGAACCCTCCCACCTTAAGATCTGAGATAGCAAGCCTGTAACAATGGTTTGTAATCCTTCATCAGTGATACCACATTCTATAAACGAACAGTGAGGATCTTCTATGCGAAGAATGAACATGGTGCTTGTCGGCTCCGCTATGCTGTTTTTCACCGCCTCTCTTGCGACGGCAGGCGACTGGGCACACTGGCGTGGCCCGGAGCATAATGGAATCTCCCGTGAAACCAATCTCGTTGATGTCTGGTCTCTTGACGGCAAAAATGTGATCTGGAAATCAGACATTGGCGGTCGTTCTGCTCCGATTATTTTAGATGGTCGTGTTTATCTGAATTGCAGAACACACCATGATGTCAACGATCCGGAAGATAAAATCAACGCCAGAGAGCAAGTCGTTTGCTGGGATGCCAAGACAGGCGAAGAACTCTGGAAAGATGAATTCAATGTCTTTCAGACCGACATTCCCTCACCTCGTGTGGGCTGGGCCAGTATGGCCGGCGATCCCGAAACCGGAAATGTATTTGTTCATTCAGTGAGTGGTCTATTCCGATGTTACTCTCCCAAAGGGAAAGTGCTCTGGGAAATTTCACTAGCAGAAGACTATGGAAAAATCTCTGGATATGGCGGTCGAACACAAACACCTGTTGTTGATGAAAACCGGGTGATTGTCAGTTTTCTGCAACTCAACTGGGGTAAGACTGCCGTTCCGCCTCCAAAACAGACCTACTATGCGTTTGACAAAAAAACCGGAAAACTACTTTGGACAGCAGCCCCCGGTGGTAAGCCTTACGATACAAACTATTCTGTACCCATTGTGACCGTCATCGATGGTACGCGGATGATGATCGCCGGAAACTCAGATGGCGGTTGTTATGCTATGAATGCCCGGACCGGAGAAAAACTCTGGGGCTTCAAAATGTCGAAACGTGGTTTGAATTGCTCGCCTGTTACTGATGGCAATTTGGTTTACATCGCGCATGGAGAAGACAATATCGACAATGTCGAATTTGGTCGGATTCAGTGCATTGATGGATCAAAGCGTGGGGATATCACGGAAACTGGTAGCGTCTGGCGTGTCGATGGCGTCAAAGCCGGCTATGCCAGTGTGCTTGTGAAAGATGGCATCCTCTATGCCGTTGCTGACACAGGTCGCATGTATGCTTATGACAGCAAAACGGGTAAAGAGCTTTGGACTTATAATCTCGGTACTGTAGGAAAAGGATCTCCTATCTGGGCAGATGGCAAGCTGTATGTGATGGAAGTGAATGGCAACATCCATATCCTCAAACCCAGCCGTGAAAAATGCGAAGAGCTTTCTCACGTTCAACTTCTGGCTCGTGTGGATAAAGGACTTGATGAAATTTATGCCTCACCTGCAATTGCCGATGGTCGGATTTATTTCGTCACTCGTGATAGAACCATCTGTATTGGTGATGCTGACAAAAAACCAAGCAGTGGTTCCATTCCACCATTGGGATCAGAAAAAGCAAAGCAAGATAAAATTGCTTCCATTCAGCTAACCCCTTTCGAAATCGCTGCGACTCAAGGGGAAAAGATTGATTATGAAATTCTGGCCTATGATGCAAATGGGCAGTTCATTAAAAAGGTCGATGCCAAAATTACTCCCGGCAAAGGACTGGAAGGTTCTAAAGTAGATGGCATGAGCCTGACAACACCCTCAGGTTTAAAGGCTCCTGCTGCAGGAACGATTTCCGTAAAAGTGGGTGATGCCACTGCGGAGTCTCGAGTTCGAGTCTTTCCGCCACTTCCCTGGAAATTCGATCTGGAAGCCTTAAAAGGTAAACAGGTTCCATCAGGTTGGGTCAATGCCTTCTTGAAATTACAACCCAATGAAGTGGATGGAACAATGGCACTGAAAGCCAGCCCTGGTAAAGGACGTCCCAGTGCGACCATTTGGCTTGGTCCTTCTGACATGAGTCAGTTAGCTCCTAAAG
>JAJDEK010000288.1 GCA_029259875.1 Planctomycetaceae bacterium | reverse complement strand
TACCGCGGGATTACGCATTTCTTTTCCGAGCGACCTCTCTAGTAAAATGGGAAACCAATGGGAACTGATGCTGGGAGCCATTATGGCCTGCTATCCCTCTGAATGTTTCAATCACTCTTCCACCATGAAATCACTCTATCAAATTCGAATGGAACGTAGTGGACTCCACCCGGAAACAACTCCGAATCGTTTACCCGAAAAATTTAGTACAATGATATTCGGTTCTCCATTCAAAACTGATTTACCAGAATCTACGATACTCAATCCTCTCTCCGGTACAAGTTCTGAAAATTCTCATTTCCCCTTAAATAATCAATCGATCAGCTTTTCCAAACTTAGAAAACGAAATCCGAACGAATCTTCTTCCTGACAAGAATATCACTTCAAGAATCTTTTCAGAATGTCTGTTGACTTCGGTCAGCAGACAGGAGTATTATCACCCTTATATAGAGAGATCTTTCTAGAAATTGGTATTTTTGTTGTTTTGGAGTTTCTCCGTGATACATCGGTTTGGTACTTTTAGCTTTAATTTTGTGCAGTTGAGTTTTTACTCAGCTTGGCACTTTTTTGGCTATTGGTTTACCGAAACAGGTTACCTGACCGATCGAAAACACACCGTTCACAGTAGTTGAACAAACATAAAATTCGATTGGCCCTGTAACCTCACTGGTTACAGGGCTTTTTTTATTCCCTGAAACTGAAATAGAAAAGAGTCAATGTCATGATTGTAGTAATGAAACCGAATGCCACCGAAGAAATGGTTCAGGCGATGGTCAGGCGTGTTGAAGAAATGGGTCTGAAAGCCCATGTGATCGTTGGTGAAGAACGCACTGTAATCGCAGCGGCTGGCGTAAAACGAGACGGTCATCAAACGGAACTCGAATCGTGTGATGAAGTCGAAAAAGTGGTTCCGATCATCGCCCCTTATAAAGTGGCTAGTAAAGAAACAAAGCTTGAACCTACGGTAATCACATCACGAAATCTGAAAATCGGTGGTTCTCATGTGGGAGTGATTGCTGGTCCTTGTTCTGTCGAAAGTGAAGAACAAATTCTGCAAGTTGCACACCAAGTGAAAGCAGCAGGAGCCACGGGGCTACGAGGCGGCGCTTTCAAACCACGTACCAGCCCTTACTCATTCCAAGGAATGAAAGAAGATGGCTTGAAACTTTTGGCTTTGGCACGTGAAGAAACGGGCTTGGCTGTCGTTACCGAAGTCATGACGCCCCATCATGTTGATATGCTCTGCCAATATGCGGATGTTCTGCAGATCGGTGCTCGTAATATGCAAAATTACCATCTCCTGCAAGCGGTCGGTGAAACTCGACTCCCCGTACTGTTAAAACGAGGCCCATCAGCATCAATCGAAGAATTCTTGCTCGCTGCCGAATACATTCTTGATCAAGGCAATCAACAGGTCATTCTTTGTGAACGCGGAGTCCGCACGTTCGAAACCCATACTCGTTTCACACTTCCTCTGGCGACAGTTCCCTACTTACATGAACGAACTCACTTACCCGTTGTCATCGACCCAAGCCATGGTACCGGTATCGCGAGTCTTGTTCCACCAATGTGTGCGGCTGCGATTGCGGCGGGCTGCGATGGATTAATCCTCGAAGTTCACCCCGATCCCTCGCGTGCCATGAGTGATGGCGCCCAATCCCTCACTCCACAGGCTTTCACAGAAACGATGCAAACCTGTCGTAAAGTTGCGGAAGCCATTGGAAAAGAATTAGGATAGATGAAATCGTGAACAGATTCGAATTCATTTTCACTGAAGGAGTCAGAACATGAAACTGTGTCTCTTTTCCGTAAGCTATGCTGGATTTTGGGGTCAACACACATTGAGTGTAACCAACTTCATCGCGCAAGCAGCTCAGCTAGGTTATGATTCAGTGATGCTAATGGGTAAGCGCCCTCATCTGTCTCCACTCGATATCACACCCGAAGAAATCGAGTTGATCCAAAGTGCGCTCAATGAGCATCAAATTAAATGTTCGATCATCGGCGGCTATACCGACTTTTCAGGAACGGGAGCTGCCGAAGTTCCTTTTCTGGAAATGCAAATACAATATGTCCAACAACTGGCGCATCTTGCACAACAATTAGGTGCATCCACAGTACGTATCTTTACCGCATATGACGCGGCACTACAAATGCCACATGCACTCTGGTGTCAGGTCGTATCTGCTTTGCAAGAATGTTGTGACCGCGCTGCGGCTTACGATATCACGATTGCCGTTCAAAACCACCACGACGTTGGCGTTCACTCCGATGCCCTCCTGGAACTGTTTCACGATATTGATCGCCCGAACTGTAAACTCGGCTTTGATGCCTGGTCCCCTGCTCTGCGAGATGAAAACCTATTTGAAGCAGCTCGTAAAATGGCTCCCTATACGGCGATCACCACCAGTGCCGACTACATTAAAATGCCACGCTTTGCATACCAACCGGAGTTAATCAATTATCAGAGACTACAACCTGATATGGTCCGTGCTGTCAAATTTGGTACCGGCTTTATTGATTATTCCGCTTTTTTTCACTGTTTAAAAGAAGGCGGCTTCAAAGGGACCGCAACCTATGAAATGTGCTCTCCCATCCGAGGTGGTGGCAGTCTGGAAAACCTCAATGCTTACGCCAGTGAATATCTGACTTGGATGAAAACGCATTTGATGTAAATCAATAGCCTACTTCTTAGCTGGAAGATATTTTAACAAAACTTGGACGGTTGCTGGCTGTTCGTCAGCGAGATTATTGATTGGGTCGGGAGTAATTGAGATATCATACAGCTCTACTTTTGTTGGCTTTCCTTTTTTAGTAGTTGCTATTAAGCGATGCGTTTTCGATCGCACACTAATAGCCGAACTCCAATAGCTTAGTGAAGCATCTCGCACTGCAGTTTTTTTTCCGGTCAGGATCGGCTTGAGACTATGACCATCGAATGGAAATTGAGTCTTCTGAAACGCAGGCTGGCAAAGCTCAACGAGCGTGGGATAGAGATCGATGCTCTCCACTAATGCAGCTGATTTCAATCCCGCCTGGGAAATGCCGGGTGCGCGAATGATAAGTGTACTTTTCAAAGCGCGTTCAAAAGGGGCATGCTTGGCCCAAAGTGCTGAATCTCCCAAAAACCATCCGTGATCCCCCCAGACGACCACAATGGTATTTTCACTAAGTCCCAGCTCATCCAACGCTGTGAGCACTTTACCCACCTGTCGATCAACATATCGCACACATGCCAAATAAGCACGTCGTGTTTTAAGTTGATCTGCTTGAGCCAAGGGTCGCGTTTTTTCAAATTCCATGTTGTAATTATAAAATTCACCACTCTTGTGCCAATAGGAAGACTCGGTCTTTTCCGGATGAGGTGTTGGTGGAATGTTCACTTTAGACATCGCTTCCCAATCTTTTCGGGGCGCGACGAAAGGTAGATGTGGTTTGAAAAAG
>JAJDEK010000287.1 GCA_029259875.1 Planctomycetaceae bacterium | reverse complement strand
ATCAGCTCTTTCACGAAGACATCTTCACCCATGGCTTGCTCGCGGTCGGGCATATTATAGTGACTGACGGGGCCACCGTTCACGAATACATAGATCATCGGTGTGACATCACCAGTTGAAATATGTTTGTTGATGTATTCGGCCAGTCGAATGCTCTTCGTTTCGCTGCCGGGGCGACCGCCATGCAGGTAGTACACGACGGGAAATCGCTGTTTGTTATTTTGAGGTGCACTGTATTGTGGTGGCAGATAAATGCAGTAGCCGACATCGACTTTCATCGACGGGCTGCGAAACGTGGCATGTTCCACACCTGGAAGTTTTTGTTTTAACTCGTTCACCCAGCGGAAGGGCTGTGGCTTCTTCTTCGGTTTCTTATTTTGCCCGCAAACCGGACTGACCATCAGCAGCAGGCCAACTACTAGGGCGAAACTAATGTGTAAAATTTGTTTAAGCTGAGGAATTCGAGATGGCATGATTGATGCTTGTTTCTGGATCTGATGTTTTAGTTCAAATGGCTTTTCACTACGCAGAACAGTTTCACAATAGAGGCATTTCCTATTGTAACCACATCTGCTTTCCCATGTCTAAACGTATTACTGATTTTAAGATTCTCCTTTCCAGTGGTCTAGCTTTCTCTGTTCATCACATTGTCTCTATGTCGTTCGGGATTTTCAGTTAGAGCAACTGGGCGCTATTTTGTATCATTTCTAGCTGGATTCATTTTGCAGAGACTGGAAAATCGGTTTCGTTCACCAGCCATAACTGTAGTTTCAGCTTAAGAAGGAAAGGTTTTACATGCATACGTTTCCCTGGTTTGCATTCAGTGTTTCATTGCTGACCTTGTTACATCATGCGAAATGGCGTGAGGTAGTCAATCGAAACTTATGCGCGTTATTGTCTGAGATGTGGTTTGGAATTGATACTTTGTGCTTCAATCGCGATCCGAAAGTGTGCTCAAAAAGAGCAAAACGATACGAGACAAGGCGAACGGGTTCTCGATATGCAGGTGAAAATCAGCTAAAAAGAGGTGTTTTTATGGTGCGGAAATGCTTAGCGTTCGCGATGTGCACTAAGCAGAAAAAAACTCCACGCGCGCGACGCAGGACAGAGAGTTTCGAAAACGGCGCGACAGCGTCAAGTGCGAAAAAAAGCACCTGAACTCAGAGAGAAAATGGCGATTTGAAGATTCCTGAAATAGTCAAGTCGAACTTATTTCGAGATCACTCATCCAGTCTTGTAGGGCACGGACTTGAGGTGTCGGATCTTCTATTAAGGCTTCCAGAGCTTTGACGACTGCCAGGCATCCGGGAATCGTGGTGACACACGTTACGCCATACGTAACGGATGCAGAACGGATCTTGCCTTCATCGGTTCGCGAGCCTTTTCCACTAGGAGTATTGAAGATGAATTGCACTTCCTTGTTAGCCATCATATCCAACAGGTTTGGTCGGCCTTCTTTCAACTTCTTGACGGTGGCGACTTCGAGGCCAGCATCTTGTAAAACACGTGCGGTTCCTGAAGTCGAGACAATATTGAACCCCATCTCGATCAAGCGACGTGCGGGCTCAATCATGGTTTCCTTATAGACGTCAGCCATACTGATGAATACAGTTCCTTCAGAATGCAGAGTCGTACTTGCGGCTAACTGACTTTTGGCAAATGCAAGTGGGAAACCTTTGGAGATACCCATCACCTCACCTGTGGAACGCATTTCAGGGCCGAGGATAATGTCAACACCCAGGAATCGAGAAAATGGGAATACGCTTTCTTTGACTGAAGTATGTTTTGGCACAATTTCTTTGGTGACACCTTGCTCCAGCAACGAAACACCGGCCATTACTTTCGCAGCGACACGCGGTAATGAAAGGCCGGTGGCTTTAGAGACGAACGGCGATGTACGGCTCGCACGAGGATTCACTTCCAGAATATAAACCATGTATTCGCCTGCGGTCTGTTTGACAGCAAACTGAATATTCATCAAGCCACGTACTTTTAGCTCGCGCGCTAACGAATGAGTGGCGCGTTTAATTTCATCGATTACAGAGTCGGGCAATGAGTGTGGTGGTAGCACACAGGCGGAGTCGCCGGAGTGAACTCCCGCTTCCTCGATATGTTCCATGACCCCTCCCACCAGCGTGGTGATGCCGTCTGAAATCGCATCGACGTCAACTTCGATTGCATCTTCAAGAAACAGGTCAACCAGTACCGGATGATCGGGTGAAGCACTCACGGCTTCGTTCATATAACGTACGAGCGATTCTTCGTCGTAACAAATCACCATTGCTCGCCCGCCTAACACATAGCTGGGACGCACGAGAATCGGATAACCGATTTTGTCGGCGACGGCACGTGCACTTTCCGTATTGGTGGCGATTCCATTCGGAGGTTGGTGCAGTTCGAGTTTCTCAAGAATGGCCTGAAAGCGTTCCCGGTCTTCCGCGGCATCAATCATTTCCGGACTGGTACCGATAATATTCACGCCGGCAGCTTCAAGCCCGCGGGCGAGATTGAGAGGCGTTTGTCCGCCGAATTGTACGATTACTCCATCGGGTTGCATGCGATCGCAGATATTCAGAACGTCTTCTGTCGTCAACGGCTCAAAGAATAAATGATCGGACGTGTCATAATCTGTTGAAACGGTCTCGGGGTTCGAATTGACCATGATGCTTTCAATGCCCAATTCTCGCAAAGCGAAAGAGGCCTGGCAGCAGCAATAATCGAACTCTATCCCCTGCCCAATACGGTTTGGACCGCCTCCCAGAATCATGATTCGCTGTTTCTGTTCTGGGTTAGGCGGAGTTTCATCTTCGAGTTCGTAGGTGGAATAAAAATAGGGCGTATGTGCTTCGAATTCCGCCGCACATGTATCGACCTGCTTGAACGTGGCTTCCACTCCCAGGCTTTTACGATATTGGCGAACATCCATTTCTGTGGAATCCAGCCAGAATCCTAACTGTTTGTCAGAATAGCCATACTGCTTCGCCTTTTTCATAAACGCGAAGTCCACCTCTTCGAGGCGGGAGCGCTGGCTGATCTCATCTTCAAAATCAACCAATTGTTTGATGTGATTCAGGAACCAGGGATCGATATCACTTAATTCATGAATCTGTTCGGTGGTCATGCCGAGCTTGAATGCATAGCGAACGTAGAAAATTCGATCTTCATTCGGAATAGACAACTTGGAATGAATGATATCCTGGGAAGGTTGTTTCGTCGTCCCCCACAGATCCTTATTTCCGCCTCCTAAACCGAAGTGGCCAATTTCCAGCCCCCGCAACGCTTTTTGGAGCGATTCTTTGAAGGTACGTCCGATAGCCATGGTTTCGCCAACGGATTTCATTTGCACGGTTAGAACGGGATCGGCATCGGCAAATTTTTCGAATGTCCAGCGTGGAATTTTTGTGACAACATAATCAATGGTGGGTTCAAAGCAGGCCAGTGTTTCACGTGTGATGTCGTTTTTGATTTCGTCCAATCGATAGCCAACAGCGAGCTTCGCGGCAATTTTGGCGATAGGAAACCCGGTCGCTTTTGAGGCGAGTGCACTAGAGCGGCTGACCCGAGGATTCATTTCAATAATCGTCATCCGACCTGTATCGGGGTTAATCGCAAACTGCACATTGGAACCGCCTGTTTCGACGCCAATTTCTCTCATGCAGGCAATCGTGGCATCACGCATCCGCTGATATTCTTTATCAGTCAAGGTTTGTGCTGGTGCAACGGTAATGGAGTCTCCGGTATGAACGCCCATCGGGTCAAAGTTTTCAATCGCACAGATAATGACCACATTATCGGCCCGATCACGCATGACCTCCATTTCATACTCTTTCCACCCCAGGATGGATTCTTCGAGCAAGACTTCATTCACAGGAGAAAGGGCCAGTCCACTGCGCACCTTTTCTTCGAATTCTTCGCGGTTATAGGCTACTCCTCCACCCGTTCCTCCCAGAGTGTAACTGGCCCGAATGATCATGGGAAGGCTGATGTCCTTTAAGGCCGCATTCGCCTCTTCCATGTTATGGACGACCGCACTTCGAGGGCAGTCGAGCCCAATTTTCATCATGGCTTCTTTGAACTGATCACGACTTTCGGCTTTGGCAATGACGTCTTCTTTGGCGCCGATCAATTCCACTCCCAATTGATCGAGAATTCCACGACGTGCCAGATCCATGGCTGCATTCAGGCCCGTTTGCCCTCCTAAGGTTGGCAGTAGCGCATCCGGTTTTTCGATCTCGATCACTTTTTGAATATATTGCCACGTGATCGGTTCAATGTACGTTCGATGAGCTGTTTCCGGGTCGGTCATAATCGTGGCGGGATTGGAGTTCACCAACACGACCTCATAACCGTCTTCTCTCAAAGCTTTACAAGCTTGTGTGCCGGAATAGTCAAATTCACACGCTTGGCCAATTACGATTGGACCAGAGCCTATGATCAAAATTTTATGGATATCGTCGCGTCTGGGCACTTTCGCACTTCACCTTAACAGCAAATGTTCATTGTTTTCTGGCTGAATTACCTATTTTTGCGCAAATCTTCTCAACGTTAACAAGCCATCCAAAATAATCAAGGAATGCAGGCCAGAAAGTACCAGAACGATCTTTGAATCGTTGGCTTCAGAATGAAAGCAGGAGTCGCAGCTGAGATGATTTCAGAGAGATTCTGACAAATTTTGCTTTGCAGTACGCAAAATTATGGCTGCATTTCTTAAATATGAAATCTATTTGACAGCCACCTGCCTATCCATAAAATCATCATCCGATCGTGAAGTCTTAATAAGAGATTTGTCTGACTCTGAGAAGATAACGAAAGAAACATATTTCTCCATAAATAATTCACGATATGAGTTTCGATCAGAGGAACTGAAATGATCTGTAGGGCTGTAACAATTTTACTGTGTAGTCCCAGTCTCGCATGGGAGCTTTAAGTTCTTTTTTATAAACCCTTTTTTAAATAGGAGGGTTTTGCATGCCTACCTTCGTTCACATAGACAAACTAAACCTTTTACCTCCCATTCGATACAGGCTTTTCATGCACTTCGCTTTCTAAAATGAACAGCATGTGAATTTGTTGAGTTAAGGCCCCGTGTTTACTGAAAACGACATAAGCTTTTCTTACATGATGTAATGAGGTGAAATTGCCTCATGATCTTGATTTCGTCGCTAATGAACAAAAGAGAACGAATGAGACATCATGGAAGTAACACATTTAACCTTAAATCGATCTTCATGATAAATAAGTAGCAGATACCATGGATCTACACCAACAAGTCGATATCGTCTGGGTTCTAGTTTGTACCATTTTTGTACTGTTTATGCAGGCAGGGTTTTGCTGTCTGGAATCCGGTTTATCTCGATCAAAAAATAGTATCCACGTTGCCATAAAGAACATTGTGGATGTGTGTGTTGTCGGCATTCTCTTCTGGATTTTTGGATTCGGATTGATGTTTGGAACGACCACGGGAGGTTTGATTGGAACCTCACACTTTCCATATTTGAACCCGGGAACTGATAATTTTCTTTCTGCCTTTTTCCTTTTTCAACTTATGCTTTGTGTCACTGCTGCGACGATTGCATCGGGTGCTTCTGCAGAACGAATGCGGTTTACAGCATATGTGGTTCTCGCGGTTGTCCTTGGAGGTTTGGTTTATCCCGTTTTCGGTCACTGGGCCTGGACCAGTCACTTTGCTGGTAAAGCTCCCGGATGGCTAGAATCTCTCGGATTCAAGGATTTCAGTGGTTCAACTGTCGTTCACTCTATTGGGGCCTGGGCTGCATTAGCATCCATCGTGATTATCGGCCCTCGGATTGGAAGATTCGATAAAACGAAAAGCGCACGCAAGTTCAAAGGCCATAACCTCACGTTGGCAACGACCGGTGTTTTTATTCTGTGGATTGGCTGGTTCGGATTTAACGGCGGAAGCGAATTTGGGTTTACATCTCATGTTCCACAAATCTTTATTAATACTTTTATTGCTTCGGCCTTTGGTGCCAGCACATTACTCGTTTGGCAATTCTGCCAACGTAAGCAGATTGAAATTGAAAATATTCTGAATGGATTGCTGGCTGGTCTGGTAGCCAGTAGTGCCAGTTGTGATGTGATTTCACCTATATCAGCCGCAATAATCGGCGTCATCGCAGCCATCGTGATGGAATGTGGCGTCTGGTTACTGGAGCGTTGTCGCTTGGACGACACGATTGGCGTGATCCCCGTGCATGGTTTTGCTGGCGTCTGGGGAACGCTTGCCGTTGCGATCTTCGTTCCAGCAGAGTTTCTAACTCATTCGCGGTTTGAACAATTTTTAGTTCAATTACTGGGTTGTGCAGTTTGTTTCATCTGGTGCTTTTCATTCTGTTGGGTCACGCTACGAGTCGTCGGAAAATATGTTCGCTTGCGAGCCACGCCTGAAGAAGAAGAGATGGGATTGAACATGGCAGACCATGGCGCCACAACAGAAATGTATGATCTGTTGAATTCAATGGAACGGCATATTCAAGGTGATTCCAGCCCGATCGAAGATCTGGACGAACATAGCGACGTTGGATTAATTGCCCAACAATATAACCGTGTTTCGGAAATTCGAGATCAGGCACTGAATGAACTTAAGAGCCGGACAAACAACCTCGAAATGGTTCGTACAGAGCTGGAAAGGAAAACATCTGAGCTGGAAGTGAAAGCTGATCGCTTGAAACAAGCTAATGAAGATGCCGAAGCAGCTTCTCGTGCCAAGAGTGAGTTCCTGGCGAATATGAGTCATGAAATCAGGACCCCTATGACAGCCGTTCTGGGATATACTGATTTATTAATCGAAGAGAGCTGGGGACGGCCTGGCAGTTTGAAATTATTGGATGTTATCAAGAGAAATGGCAATTATTTACTTGAACTCATCAATGATATTCTTGACCTTTCCAAAATTGAATCAGGGAACCTGACGATTGAAACGATTCAATTTTCCCTGATGGAAAAGCTGAAAGAAATTCAATCTTTGATGAGTATTCGAGCCGAACTTCAGGAAGTCCGATTCAAATTGACATTCAAGGGAAAAATCCCTGAACATGTTAAGAGCGATCCCACTCGTTTCAAACAGATTTTAATTAACTTGATTGGTAACGCCATTAAATTCACACCTGATGGCGGAAAAGTTTCAGTGGAGACGTCATTCTTTGAGTCAGAAACGGGTAATCCAATGTTACAGTTCAAAATTCAGGACACTGGTATTGGGATGACTCAGGACCAAATAAAGAGTTTATATCAACCGTTCGTTCAAGCAGACTCTTCAACAACGCGTAAATTCGGAGGAACTGGACTGGGACTGGCCATCAGTAAACGGCTCTCAGAAATGCTGGGTGGCGATCTGATTTGTGACAGCGTTCCTGAAGAGGGAACTGTTTTCACTTTAACCATCAGTACTGGTGATCTGGAAACTATTTCGTTTCACGACGATCCCATGGCTGCATTAAAGGCGATTCAAGTTGGCAGCAAAGATAATTTCTCTGAGAATGCACCTTCAGATCAAAAACCAAAAGGAATCTGTTCCGTACTTTTAGCAGAAGATGGAATTGATAATCAACGATTGATTTCTACTCTATTGAAAAAAGAAGGCGCAAAAGTCATGTTGGCAGAAAATGGAGACATTGCTTTCAGATGCGCAATGGATGCATACGAGAAAGGAGACCCATTCGATGTGATTCTCATGGACATGTCAATGCCCGTTCTGGACGGTTACGGTGCTACTAAGAAGTTACGAGAACAGGGATACAAATTGCCCATCGTTGCATTAACGGCTCATGCCATGAGTAGTGATCGTCAAAAATGTATTGATGCAGGCTGTGATGACTATACCACAAAACCAGTCAATCGGACTAAACTCAAAGAAATTGTGCATACGTATCAATCGGCGATCTCAGAAGATGAACCGGTTGAAACAGTGAGCTAATAAACTAGATTTCTTATACCAGCCGATCAGAATTTTGTTTCAGAAAATCTGCGGCCCAGTAGTAGCCATCTAACAATCCTGCTGTCGTATATCCCATCAAGTGGTAGGCAATAAAAATAGCTTCGATCGTCGCCAGACCTGTTTCAGGATCATCAAATTGCTTAGATACTCGTGGATAAGCGGTTTCCCAGAGAGGCAAACTTCGGACGGGTAGTTCTTCGTAAGCGGGTTCCATTTTTTCAGCCAAACGCCAAGTTCCATCCAGAACCAACAGTCCTGATGTCGCATCCGCTTTGCTAATTTGCGGACCTCCCATTCCCAGACGGACATACTGCGTTAGTTTTTCAGGTTCTTTTCTGGGGAACTTCCAGAAAAGAAAATCATCTCTTGAACGCAATGCCTGAACGGTACATTTACTTTTTCGTTCCTTGGGATGAACAACAATGATGGTAGGGAGATGAGAAACAGACACGGTGCCAGGCTTTATGCATTCCATAAAAAAATAGCGAGTTTATTGAAATTTTCTGAGAAATGATTGTAATCGCTCAGGATTCATCTTGGACTTTTTTAATCAACGCTTCCTGGTTGGCAATTTCTTGTTCGAGATTTTTTACTTCCTGAGGGTCATCCATTTGCTCTTTGGCTCCCGTCAAACGCTGACGAAAATTTTGAATTTTTTTACGGGCGACATCAATTTGTTTTTTTTGTTTCTTATTCAAGCTCATCGTCGTGTATATTCCCTCTCAGACAAAATAGCGTGGTACCAGGAATCTGGGAGTATATCATAAGAACATCTCTACTTGTAGACTCACCAGCAATCAACGCAAGAAAAATAGACTCAGACAAGACAGAAACATCACAGCTAGAAATGAAAGTGCGCCGATGGAAAACCGCCATAATAATAACTGTTCTACTACAATCAATGCCAAGACTGTGAATAGCAGGCATTCAGACAAACCAACCTGTGAAGCTCGATCTTCAGATGGTTCGGCCAGTATATTTTGAGTACTAGCCTGTCTGCGAAAATATTGTGGAGGGATGAGTTGTGGGCCAATGTGTCTCAAGTCGCTTTCCAACGGAGTTACATTGACTGCGTAAAGTGTTTTCTCAGTAGTAGAGGCTCCCCAGTCCAATTCGTAAATTCCTGATTGGAATGTCTGACTAAAGGATATGGTTCTGGTTTCAGAGTTTCTATCGAGAACACTCCGCAGAGGAAACTCTTCCTGATTGGGAGCAATCATGCGAGGAGAAAGAGGAAGTTGATTATCCAGCGTTACGATTTCCAATGGCTGACCAACCAGAGTTTCGCGCGCTCCCCATTTTCCGGTGGCGGCATACAGCACAAACTCATTCATCATTGGAGGGAAACTCGGCCAGATCGCCCACGTACCCCATTGACGATCCAGAGACGTCGTGATCAGAATAATTTTTCCTCGCCCTAAGGTGCTTTCTATAATTGCTGGGTCGTTTGTGTCATAATTCAAAATCAATCGTGTGTTGGGATCGGGCAAAATTTCTGCTTGAAAATATTCATACAGATGTGTTGTCTCCAGACCAGCATCCGGATTTCCCTTGAAAACTTCGATGGCTGGATGCTGGTATTTCAAAGGGTCAAACTCGAAATAAGTCGCTTGTTTTTTTGCATCACCACGACGATTTAATAATTTTAGAGGTAACAAACCAACGTTTGGTTGGAACAGTGTTTGATTGTAATTTTCTGCATTGACCTGTTCTCCAAGGCTAATGATCAGCCCACCACCACGCTTGACGTATCTTTTTAATAAATCTCGCTCGTTCTCGGTGAACAGTGCCACATCACAGATTACGACTGCATCGTACAAGCTCAATTCCGTATTAGACAGTTCACCTTCATTGATTACGTGAGGCTTAATGATTCCCTGCCAGGGGTGTGCTTTCAAAGACGGCGATAATGCCAGTTCAAGATAATCAGTTGCGCGCCCCATTGATTCTCCTGACTGTCTACCATTTACCAGCAGGACGTTGATGTCCTTTTTAACTGGCATAATTTTCCAGCGATGATTATCTAAAGGCAGACGATCCTCTGCGAGTCT
>JAJDEK010000286.1 GCA_029259875.1 Planctomycetaceae bacterium | reverse complement strand
CAGTGGTTCTGGTCGGAATCGCCTGAACTACGGTGAGATTCTAATGATTCTTCAGCGGTCCGAGATTGATTTAGTGCTGGACAATCATGAGAAGACTGGTGTGTCAGATCCAGTAAATCCAGGAATCGTTGGCGATTTTTGTGTCTATCAAATTTGATCCACTGCAAATGCGCATCATTTAGTAAGGTGTCTCGACTCATTTTGGTCAGAGGATGCCTCATGAACATCAGGTTGGTTAAATGAGGAAATCCATTACGGCTGAGTAACCGCCGATGATTCATCTGTCCTGGTTCTAGCAGCGCTTGACCGATACTGGCCTCTGATTGATCAATGCGCATAGCCATTTCCTGTAGAATTGCGTCTGCACAATCGTCTCGTTTACTAAAGGGAGGCCATAAAAATGCAGTCGTAGAATCTGTGAATAATAGAACTCCTACGCCGAGGAGCGCCCCGGACTCTCTCGCAATCAGAACTTGATTTTGGCTGATTCCTCCAGAATTAATCGAATTTAGGAAATCCTGAATTTGTGTTCCTCGCTCTGTCTCAGTAGCATCTGCAAAGATAAATTCTGAAGCTTCTGACTGTTCGGCTTTTGTAGCTGTAGAGATGGTAATAGACATTAGAAGTTTTACATTCCCGAGTCACACGAATTACACCAGATTGGAAGCGGCAGGCGATCTGCTGGGTACCATCATAAAAAAAAGGCTGGTCGATTGACCAGCCTTAGTTTAGAAAGATATGGGTATCTTAAAATTTAACGGAATGTAAATCGTGCAAATTTGTTGAATCATGCCTTAAACGAGGCAGATTATATCCGTAAGGGTTCGAGTCAATTGCTGGTGAAGTTTCAGGTGAGCCCCATTGTCTTTCTGGAAAATTACGAATCACATTGTCGATCGGGCTCAAATTCTGATCACCGATAAAAACGGGCTGATAAGAGTTCGTCGGATTAGGAAAAGATTGTCGCTCAGGATGAGGCGAATTTGTCACCAGAAGTAGAGCCAGACAGCAAGCAACCGTCGTCAGAGTCGGCAACAAGAAGTTGAACCGAGTAGGACGATTTTTTCGGCGATGTGCTGCAATTTTAGCAGAGACCTTAGGCCAGACGCTGTCCTGTAAGGAAGGAACAGGCGCACTGTCAAACTGGTTCTGAAGCGCGTCATAGCTTTTTTGCAACTCTTCATATTGAGAGCGGCATTGATCACAGTTTTTAAGTTGTTTTTCTAAAAGTTCAAGCTCAGAACCAGACAAGTCGTTACCAACAGCGAGGGCGACCCGAGATTTCAAACCATTGCATTGTGCACAGTACATGTCTTTTTATTCCTTGCTCGACATGGAGCTTTCAATATTTTGTCGGCTAGACCATAGTTTTTGGAAACGATTTCTTGCTTCAGCAAGTCGCCAGCGGATCGTTGCTTCTTTTCGATCCAGAATGGCAGCAATTTCAGAAGTAGAAAAATTTTCCAGATCTCGAAGTACAAGCACCGTTCGGTACTTTTCGGGAATTTCTTCCAGAATAGCTTGCACTTCTTGGTTAATATCAATTTTAGCTCTTGGATCCGGAACAGCCGGGTCAAAGGGAGAATCAGAGGGGCTATCACTAAACAATAACCACCAACCTCTTCTCTTCTGCTTACGAAGATGATCTAACGCATGATTGACTCCAATGCGAAACAGCCACGGACCGAAGCGCCTGGATGTATCGAATTGATCAAGCCGCTCATAGCTTTTCAGGAAAGTATCCTGTGCCAGATCTTCAGCTAACTCTGGGCTTTTGACAAACTGAATGATCACTCGAATGAGCCGTCTTTCGTAGCGAAGGACTAACTCGCCGAATGCACTGTCATCACCCTTACGTGCTGCCTCTACCAATCGTGCATCACTAATTACGCCACCAGATGGTAGAGACTCTTTTTCCTCTATTTTTTTATCGACCATTTTCAACTGCATGTCTACCTCCCCTCTCCGCGTTATTGACACGCCATATTTTAATTACGCAAAAGAGAGGAGAAATGATGGAAAATTACTGAAGATTTTGATTACAGATCTAAAATTTCTCCTTTATCAATTCACCTATGCTCAATTATAGCTAGCAAAACATTGGTTTTGCCGTAGATTTGACCATGAACTGAATAATCTCTTAAGTAATTATTATTTAGTTGTTTAGACCAAATTATGGCTTCATTATCTTCAAATATTAACGCAAAAGAAGTGTTCGCATGGATATTTGAGCCGTATGTGGTAAGCACGGCAATGAAAAATTGACGTGATAAATCCGAATTGCGAAACCAGTCATGGAATAGCATTCAAACTCATCAGGTTGAAACGAGTTCTGTTTGAATGAACCGTTTCGTTGTGAGATGAGAGCTAAGCTGAACCGAATTGTACTCATCAGAATGAGAGGAAGCCGTTTTCATTCGTTAAAACGAACTGCATTGAAGTGGCAAAAATCCAGACAGTAAATCAGGGACTACTTCAAATTTCGTTTCTGCGTTACATTTGTAATAGGATTTGTTATTCTGGTTTGATGCTAGTCGAGGTTTGAGTCTGTCAATGGCACTGGCTTTCAAGAAGAGGATACTTTGATGAATCAATGGAAACTATATACAGGTTTGTTAGGTGCATTAATCATGTTTCCAGGTTGCTCACAGGAACAGCCTCAATCTGCAAAATCTTCTGATACTGCTTCAGAGAAGGAAACTGCGATGAATACCGGAAGTGAATTTCAATTGGCCATTCAAAACGAACCATATGGAACCACCTCTGATGGTCAGGAGATTACTCAGTTTCTGCTCTCAAATGATAAAGGGACGAGCGTCAACCTCATCAATTACGGTGCGATTGTTACTGCCATCTATGTGCCAGATCGTGAGGGAAAGACAGAAAACGTAACCCTTGGTTTTGATACTTTAGCAGAGTACGAAAAAAAAGGTCCTTATTTCGGGGCGATATGTGGCCGGTATGCGAATCGAATTGCAGATGGAAAATTTACTCTCGATGGAAAAGAGTATCAACTGGCCCAGAATAACCCTCCTAGTCATTTACATGGTGGCGAACAGGGCTTCGATAAGAAAGTGTGGGCTGCTGAGAGTTTTTCCGATCCCAATGAAGTCGGAGTTCGCTTAAGTTATGTGAGTCCTGACGGTGAGGAAGGGTATCCGGGGAAACTTACATTAACAGTGGTTTACTCCCTCAACAATGAGAATGAATTCAAGATCGATTATACCGCGACCAGTGATCAAGCAACGCCTCTAAATGTCACAAACCATTGTTATTGGAATCTGGCCGGGAAAGAGAACATTCTGGATCATGAACTGGTTTTAAATTGTGATCGTTATCTCCCTGTTTCAGAGCTTGCGATTCCCACAGGGGAACTAGTAACGGTTAAAGAAACCCCAATGGACTTTATTTCAGCACATAAAATTGGTGAACGAATTGAGCAGGTGGAAGGGGGATACGATCATTGTTGGGTGGTCAATCCATCAGAAAAACAACCTGCTCTCTGTGCACGGGTCAAAGATCCTCAATCTGGGAGGGTCATGGAAATTTTGACAACGGAACCTGGAGTCCAGTTTTATACAGGGAATTTCCTGGATGGAACAGAAGCCAGTGGTGGGTATCAGAAACATGGCGGGTTTTGTTTGGAGACACAGCATTTTCCTAACTCGCCAAATCGACCGGAATTTCCGAACACGATTCTTAAACCCGGAAAAGTCTACGAGCAGACGACCATTCATAAATTTTCAGTTGAGTAGTCATCTGAAATTAAATTGGAATTCTTGAATAGGTCTGTTGATTCCAATTCTATATGGTTACTCCAACTATGAATCAAGGGCGCAGCAAATGTCGTTTATTTCTCGAATTTCAGTCTGCTTGTTCTTAATTCTGACCCCATGTCATATGCTCTGGGCGGCTCAAGGCCTGCCTGGTGTTGAAGAAGTGGAGGGGCAGCCACTGGGAGCCAATGTGAAACGGCTCATCAATGCTTTGAATTATTTGGGGTCACCACTTCCAGAACCGTTGACAAAAAAAGTGATTTCCGCCTGTGAGCAACGCGACTCCAAAGCGATTCAGCAGTTACTCGATTCGGAGGTTTTATGCATTGTTTCTCTGAATCCCGAAGTACGCACCAAAGTAGCTCAAGGACCTGCTAAAGCAAATTTGCAACAGGGAGGTTTTACTCCTTTTATTATCAAGATCATCAATCACAGTACTGTCACACGCCAATTACAGATTTCCAGTCCGCAAGCAGGCCCCGTTTATTCTGGTGCCGCTTTAAATAGTTTGAAACGACAGGCTCAAACCGAATTAAATCAGAATCAAAATGTAAAAAGCGAAAAGGATCGTTTCCTAGAAGTGG
>JAJDEK010000285.1 GCA_029259875.1 Planctomycetaceae bacterium | reverse complement strand
TTGGCCCTTCGGTTACGGCATGTACTCTGACCTGTTTGTGCATCGGGTCACTGCCATGCTCAAAGCGACCGGCTTGATGTACCCCGGGCGTGTAGTGGGAGGTGGAGGCATATTTCTTGAATATGACGACCGTGAAGTCACTGACGTGGCTTCAATCATCGCCGATTTTCATGAAGGTGTTCAAGGTCTCGTTTCCAGCACGATGATTTCCAGCGCGGTTCCCATTCGGCATCTCATCCGCGGACACCACGGCACAATCGTATTTGATAAAGATGTGTTTGGTAAGAAACAAGCATATGAGTTTATACCGGAACGGTCTCAAGTGACTCTGGATAGCAAGCTGAAACAAGAAGAAGTAGTCTCGCAACGTGTCCCCGACCAGACATTACTTCACTTCGAAAATTTCATTGATGCCGTCAAAGCCGGTGATCCTTCAATGGTGAATAACTCTCCAGAATTGGGAGCAGCAGCTATCATGGTCGTGAATCTAGGTGTGCTTAGCTATCGAAATGGGCAAGTTTTTCAAGTGAATCGCAACTCAAAACAAATTCAGGATGGAGATCAGAGCTGGGCGGCAAATTGGGAAAAGATGTCTAAAGAACGCAGCAAACCCCGGCACGTTGCTGGTTGGAAAGCGGGTGATAAAGGCAGTATTCTCATCCCACCCAAATATCAAAAACTAGCTGGTCCCTGGATTGACGGAAAACCACCTGAGAATACTTGAAACAAGCCTGATTTATTGTTCCAAAAGCTCATAAAGTTCCATCCAACGAGATTCCAGTTCCGCGATCTCTTCAACGAGAGGCTGCATTTCTGCATGATGTTCTTGTGCCTCTTTTGAGCTGGTGGCCTTCAAAAACTGTTCGTTGATTTTGTTCTTTTTCTCATCAAGCTGTGCGATTTTTCGTTCAATAGCCGAAAGTTCTTTCCGCGCATTTTTGATTTTGCCTCCCAGCCCTTTCTCACGCGTGCTAGAACTTTTCTGTTCCTGCTTTGCGATAGATGCCTGATTTTGTTCACGGTGCCCATCAGCAACTTCTTTTTTCACGCGATAAAGATACGACTCGTAATCACCTTCATAAGCTTTCACACTACCGTTCACGACTTCAATCACATCAGTCGCTACTTTTCCCATAAAATGGCGATCGTGGCTGGTAAAAATCACTGTTCCCTGAAACTTTACCAGCGCATTTCCTAAAGCTTCCACTGTTTCCACATCGAGATGGTTCCCTGGTTCGTCCAAAATCAAAATGGAATAGTTCCCTAATAAGATTCCGGCCAGACATAAACGAGCACGTTCACCCCCGCTTAACACTTTGATGGGTTTGTCTAACGCCTGTTCTTTAAACAGGAAGCTTCCTGCGACATTAAGAATTTGCTGATTTGTTGTTCCGGGCGCCGACTCTAACTCCAGGTAATCCCGAATCGTCTGCTCGTCTGGCAAAGAAGTATATACATGCTGTGCATAACAAGCGATCTTACAGTGATAACCCCACTTCAGATCTCCATCTAAGGGTTTCAGTGATCCTGCAATCGTGCGCAGAAAGGTCGTTTTTCCTTGACCATTATCCCCTACAATGGCGGCCCGTGAGCCATGATCAATTTCGAGTGTAATTTTCTCTGCGACGCATATATCTGGATATCCAATTGCCAAATGGTCGCAAATTAAAGCAGTCCCCTGTCGTTTCTCTGTCTGGGGAATCACAATATTGACTGTAGATTCCGCCCCTTCAATATCAGTCAACGTAAGGCGTGCCAGTTGTTTCTCTTTACTTCTGGCTTGTGAAGCCGTATTGGCTCCCGCTTTATTCTTAGCAATAAAAGTTTCTAACTGTCGACGTTTTGCCAGAACAGTGGCGTTAGTTCGTGAATCGCGTTCCTTAAGAGTTTCCTGATTTTCGAGATACTGATCCACGTTTCCATTAAACAGTGTTAGCTTGCCCCGCTTCAATTCGAGCGTTTGTGTACAGATTGCTTTGAGAAAAGAACGATCATGAGACACGACGAGACAGGCCCCGCGATAGTGCTTTAAAAAGTCTTCCAGTAGTAATTGCGTTCTTAAGTCAAGGAAGTTCGTCGGTTCATCCAACATGAGAAAGTTCGGTTCATGCAGTAACAAAGACGCCAATTTGACACGTGTTTGCCAACCACCAGACAGATCTTTGACCGGACCGTTCAGAAATCGGCCTTTCAACTCGAACTCTCCGGCAACTTCCCCACATTTCCAGTCAGGCTGACCACTGTCGCGCATTAAGAAATCGAGAGCACTCTCACCCGGCTTAAAAGGATCGTGCTGCCGTAGATATCCGACAATAAGATTGGGGTGTCGAATGACCTGGCCACTATCGACCGTCTCTTCATCCAGCAAAATTCGTAACAATGTCGATTTACCGGCACCATTTCGCCCAATAAATCCGATTTTTTGCTCATCGCCGAGTGCAATCGATGCCTCTCTTAATAACTCTTGAGCACCATAACTCTTTGTCACACTTGATATTTCAATCAGGGTCGCCATCACTCTTCTCAATAGTTGAAACAGGAAATCGTTAATTCGCCCGTATACACGAGGACAGAGAAGATAACGTGATGTGGAGAATGATTCAATTGATCATGCGTGCTGGGATTGCACAGAGAAGCAATCTTAATCGAGGTTCTAAATGCATCATGCCGGTTGAATCGATTATTACTAGCCAGAATGCTAGGGAAACCTTTAATTCACCACACATACAGCCTGTTCCTGTTCTATCTTTTAAAAAACTGTACCTATTTAAACTAATTCGGGGAATATCCGGCTGTAAATTCGGGCTATTCCAGCGATTGGCGTAGAACAACCGTTTTACCGGCATAAATCTGTAATGGTGAATGAATCAAATCCAACTCATTCCTCTGTTTGTGAAGTCGATCATCCACAAATGACGGCACCGAATCAGAGTACGCGCCCACCAGCCGCCACTATAGCTCGCTCAAAAAGTCGACGTCCTCAGTATCCGCTCTCAATTATGGGAGGGACCTCAGCACCGAACTACGCTTATTACCTCTTCTTAATGGTAAACATTACGTTATTCCTCAGACCAGCAGAACTGATCCCGAGTTTAGCAAATTTACCGATCTATGAAGTGCTCATTGTGTCCGCATTTTTCTTTTCACTCGAACAGATTAAAAGAACTCTGCAAGTTCCTATGCTAAAACGTCAGCCGATCACATTTTGTGTGATTGGTATCCTACTGGCAGTGGCGCTATCACATGCGACTCATATGTATTTTTATGGAATCCATACTTCAACCTTCGCTTTCCTGAAGACATTAATTTATTACATCTTGCTCGTTTCGATTATCGATTCTCCACAACGTTTAAAAGGGTTATTAAAAACCGTCGCCATCGCCTCATCGGTCATGATCTTGTTTTGCGTAATCGACTACTCTGGCGCTTTTGACTTCGAGTTTATCAAGCATGTCAGTGACCGTGATGGAGTTTCCGATGCAGGTGAAGACCTACGCGTCTTCAGAATGCGTGGCACTGGAATTTTCCAGGATCCGAATGACCTTTCTGTATTAATTGTCACAACGAGCATACTCTGCTTGTTCTTTTTCAATGATCCTACGGCCAGTCCACTGCGGTTCTTCTGGATCGTCAGCTTAATCATTCTGGGAATTGGTTTGATCTATACTCGATCTCGCGGGGGCCTATTGACACTCGGTATTGCCAGTATGGCTTTTGTACTACCGAAATATGGAAAAAAAGCAGCTATCACCTGCGCACTTGTCGGCCTCGCAGGACTGACAATACTTGCCGGACGGCAAGGAAATATCGATTTGAATTCCGGAACGGGCCATGATCGAATTCTGCTTTGGAGAGAAGGTTTGAGCGCCTTGAAATCTCCCGATTTATTTTTCGGCATTGGCCAGGGATCGTATTCCGATCTGGCTGGCTTGGCCGCTCATAACTCATTCGTACATGCATTTACTGAACTTGGCATCTTTGGCGGCACCTTGTTCGTTGGCTGTTTTTTCTTTGCCGGTCTGGGTCTGTATCGTCTGGCACGATTCCAGAACTCCTGCAAAGGCAAGCCAATTTTTCGAAATCAAGAACTGGAACGCTACCTGCCTTACGCTGGTGCAATCCTCGCTGCCTGGTGTGGTGGAATGATGTCGTTGTCCCGTTGTTATGTTGTTCCCACTTATATGATCGTCGGAGTCTCAGCAGCCTACTTAAATCTGGCAAGTGCCAGTTTGGCAAAACCGACTCCTGTGATTTATTGGAACAAACAACATCTGATACGCCTTGTCGGCGTAAGCTTAGCGTTACTTGTCGCATTCTTCGTTTTTGTGCGGATATTTGCTCATTAAAACACAGCAGAGAGAGACATTCTGAAAGCTAAACAATGAATCAACGTCGATCAGTTAAAATAAACCTGTTTGCTAACTGGCTCACTCATGGAGTGAGTCTGGTGATCGGCCTATTTCTAATGCCTTACGTATTGCACATCCTGGGAGATGCGCAATACGGAAGCTGGATTTTCATCAATGCGATCGCAGGCTATTCCGGGTTACTCTATCTTGGCTTCGGACAAACCATCAGTCGCTATGTATCACATTATCATGCCAAACAAGAATGGGTGAAACTCAATAGCGTCTCGAACGTGATTTTCGCCATTTACCTGGGTATGGGTTTTCTGGCATTGTTTGCAGCGGGAATCATCGCCTGGCTGGCACCTCACTTGAGTGACTGGGGAACCATTTCACTTTTCGAAATACGAATGGTCATTCTCATTCTCGGTTTGAATGTCTTTGTCGGTCTGGCGGGCAGCGTGTTTGGTGGTGTGTTGATGGGAATTCAACGCTTCGACATCGAACGTGGCGTCAATTTGACAGGAGGCATCCTGCGTTTAATTTTAACAGTTGCATTCCTGAAAGCCGAATGGGGCTTACTGACGGTTGCAGTGATCTTTTTCACAGTCACTTTGGTAGAAAATCTGGGACACTTCTATTTTGCTTTTCGTCAGGTCAAAACACTCCGGATTGGCCCGAAGTTTATGGACTGGTCTATTCTCAAAGAATGTGGATCATTTAGTGGATATTCTTTTATCGATGCCATTGCTTGGACGCTGATTGAAGCTACCGACTCAATAATAATTGGGATCTTCTTTAGTCCCGCAGCGAT
>JAJDEK010000284.1 GCA_029259875.1 Planctomycetaceae bacterium | reverse complement strand
CAACGTTTAAAAAGCTGCCAATCACCGACCCCATTACGAAATACCAGACCGCAGTAAACACCTCCAAAGCCCACCAGTTGATACTCGAGGAATATTCTAACATCAGTTGCATAGTTTACGGTCTATCTATCGTATCACATGTTTTATGACACTGGTTTCTCCATCGCTGAATCGTTCGGAACTTCCATTCGACACAAGGGAGGTATTTCTGGCACGAAATTTTTTGAATTCTACTGTATCAACT
Source organism: Planctomycetaceae bacterium (assembly GCA_029259875.1). GTDB lineage: Bacteria > Planctomycetota > Planctomycetia > Planctomycetales > Planctomycetaceae > Gimesia. The sequence goes on along the minus strand of JAJDEK010000284.1, from coordinate 9,822 downwards.
TTATTAAAAGAGAACAGATCTGATCATTTTGCACAATTCCCTTAGTACGATAAATCCGAAAATGCGGACGCAAAATAACAACCATTCTAATTCGAAGTATCATAATTATATTCGAATCAAAAATACATGCACCATTTTACGTAATTGGTAACTGTCAATTCCAAAAATTCATCAAGATCCTGCTTTCTCCAAAACCCCGGTTAACTGATCTAATTACATCTACCGATAATTTAAATATCTCAAATAAAGAAACCCTCAACTCCTTCGGATACGAATCAACTCTCTCAAAACTCCATCTCCTCGTATTCGGAAGAGTCTAAAAGAAGTGAATATTGAGACTATCTAACAGTCTCAATTTCAAACCGATCCAGGTGGAGATTACGCTCTCATTTCAAGTTTGGAAGCTTCTTTCTCCCTACTGCATGATAGATATTTCGATCGTTATACAAGGAAACACCAAGCCTCAAAATCGTTTCCTGGGACAATCAGCATACAACTTGTAGATTTGGAAAGAATACTGGAATGAATTCAAGGCTGACCCACCACCTTTGGATTAGATGTTCGACATTAATTGTATTCACAACCGCTATCCAAGCTGCTTGTGACGTCCATGGAGATCCAGGCCCGAAATTACTTCAACTAAACCTAAGTAGTCAATCTATTCGGATACAGCAAAAGAAAAAACCACTACTGCAAGTAGAAGCACCACTGGTCGCCCGCAAGCCAAACCTGAGCATAGAAGCACGCAAACCAAATTTGGTTGCTGAAGATTCAAACAATACAGCTCCCCATCAAAAATCAAAAAGTAAGAGCACACCCGAGCCAAAGCCATTTCCGGGAATCGCCAAAACTCCAACGACTCCGATGAAAAAGCCAAAGCCACCAAAAGTACCTGAAATTGTCGATCCACTTGATAGACTTGTTGATGAAGCAATTGAGGTTTCTCATCGCCGAATGCTTTCAACCAATGTGCACACTCCCTGGCAGATCGCTCATGGAATTCTGGCGCTCCGTTGGGAATACACGCTCTATCAAAACAAAAAACAAATCAGAGCGATTGATTGGATTTCCACAGGACCAAATTTTCGTGGTCGCCCCTGGTTCATTACTACTCCCAAAGGTGGCAAAGGGCATCCCTTCACTGAACCTTATGCATTTGAAGGACACCCCAATCAGTTTCTCGCCTTTTATGGGATGGCAGGCATTCCCCTTGATCACAAATTCAAAGCTGGCGAAAAAACCATTACCATTGCAGACATGATTCGCAATGCCAAAGCAGAAGTGAATACAGATGAAGAAATCACTTGGACTCTGTGGGCTTTTTCTCGCTACCTTCCTTGGAATACCGAATGGGTTAGCGACAAAGGCGAACAGTGGAGTATGGAAGCCCTGGTGCGTGTGCAAATGCAATCAGAGCCTACCAAGTCTGCTTGTGGAGGCACACATGGTTTGTTTGCATTAGCCAGTGCAGTCAACAGTTATGTGAAGGATCAAAAACACCTCAGAGGCACCTGGCTCGAAGCGAATATGCGAGTTCGTCAATACATTGAATATGCTCGATCGATGCAAAACCGAGATGGATCATTCTCAGCGAATTATTTTGCAGGTCCTGAATACTCAAGCGATGTCAATAAGAGAGTCTCGACAACAGGACATACTCTGGAATTCATCATGGAAGGCCTACCACAAAATAGGTTGAATGAACAGTGGGTTAGAAATGCCGTCACTCGCATTGCCAGAGATTTGATTGATCACAAGAAGCAGCCACTTGAACCAGGTGGAATGTATCACGCTATCGACTCACTCGTGATTTATCGTGAACGTAACCGTTCTCAATATGCTGAGGAACTTGACCTGTATGCAAAACAAAGAGTCTTTGAAAAGCCAGAGCCTTCGACTCCGATTCCTGGTTACTCAGAACAATTTTTGATTCTTCAACAACAAAAAGCGGCTCAATATAATAATCAATCACGCTATCAGCAGCCTCAGAACAGTAATTCAAATCAATCTCGCTCACGACAAGCACGTCGACGCTCGTTCTCTCGATTTCGATAACCACACTCTATATAGAGAGCTAATTTGAGTTTGCTTCATTAGAGCCATCTGTCGAGTCCTGGAGATTCCGAATCGAAGGAACCCAGGTTCGTTGTTCATCGACTGTCTCGCGAATCGAATCCAAAGTTGGCGGTTTTTGATCCCCATAATCGATGTGGCTGGAACGCTTTCGCGGTCGGGGTTTATACTCGACCTGGTTTGAGTCTTCTTTTTTCCACCAGTACCATAATCGGAGTGATTGCTGTTGAGCCTCTGGTGGTTTTTCGCGTAGTAGCCATAGTATTAGCAAAAGCACTGTGATCACGCCCAAGGCGATCATCATTGGTTTACCGGGCGGCTCACCACTGGTGACAACCACAAAAACGCAAGCAAACAATCCCCCTACGAGTGTAAACACCGTCGCCAACCAGGCTGAAGCCTGATCTCCGGAACCATGAGGGGACCGCCCTGCTACCATAGATTGGTTCTCCGCTGTACGTCCTGTTTCAGTTCAAACAGAAATAAACTGTATCTGAAGTATTGTGGCCCACCAAAGGAATCTTATCGTAGGCACATAATCAGAAAAGTACATTTATAGTACTAGGATAACAAATCCGTCAGCGACAGCAAAACGAATTTTCAAATTGCGATGCGGAATAAATCAAGATAAAGCACGCAAGAAAATATCAAGATAGAGTACGAAGAGCATCAAACCTAACACAAAAATCATTCCGACATACGTGGCTGCAGCCAGAACTTTTTCATTGGGCCGCTTGCGTGTGATTCCTTCCCAGCACAAGAAAACCATGTGTCCGCCATCCAGTACAGGGATCGGCAGGAAGTTCAAAACAGCTAGATTCACACTCAGAAAACCAAGAAACAATAATAATTCGGCGTATCCCTGATGGGCGACTTCATAGGCAACAGTCGCAATGGTGACGGGACCACTCAATTCAAGAGGGGAGACACGTCCTGTGAACAAACTTTTCAAAGTCAGATAGATATCTTTGGCTGAATTAGATGTGTATTTGACGCCCATCCCCAACGCTTGTCCCATGCTGTCGGCCTTTTGAGTTTCCCGCAATAACTCTAACCTGATTCCCCGAACGGGTAATGACCATTGTTCCCCTGCTGTCTGATTCGGATTGACCCAAGGCACCAGTTTGACTTCTCGTAATTGACGTTTATTACTGACCGTCAATTCCACAGGCCAGCCAGGACGCACTTGCATCTCCCAGAATGCACTGGCCCAGTTCATTTTTTTATCTTTATCATCAAATTCATAAGTAACCTCAGAGAGATTACCCCAATCCGCGGCCGTGTCGTTGTCGGGTAGCATGATTTTGATTTTCTTGATCCGCTCTTCCGGCTTGATTCCTGCTTTGTCTGCCGGACTGCCTTCTTCCACTTTCAAAACTGTTGGAATCACATGAAAGGCGATTCCGATCGATCCAACGGCTAAAGGATTATTCGGGTAATACGGATGCTCAAGCCAGGCAGGATTGTCAAGAGGAACCACATTCAAGTTCACTTCAGTTGGATCACTGCCATCTTTTTGTCGTTTCACAACAATAGGAATTGTTTCACCGACTTTGCCTGAAAAATAATTTGGCAACTGCAATGGATTCAAAGCTTTTCCGACGTCTTGATTATCAATGTGTGTGATTTTGTCGCCGACTTTCAAACCAGCCCGTTCCGCAGGTGAACCTTGTTGGATCGATTCAATCAGTCCAATGTCCATCTGGAGGCCTAACGTACGAAAGGGATTATTCCCAACAGTGATTTCGACGATTTCTGTAGGCGGCGTTCCTTTTCGATTCACGCCGATTTTTAATATCTGGTTACTTTTGGCTGCAAATGTCCTTTGAAGTTCGGCATAGTTTTTAATCGGTTTACCATCAATGGTTTTGAAGGTGTCTCCTGCTAAGAAGCTTGGTTCCGCTTTTGCCGCAGCGGTCCCTTTACTGGCAACACTTTGTGCTGGGTCCTGATAAACGGGAATCTTCAGACTATTGGCCGGGATAGTGCCAATTTGTGGCCGTGTTCCCGTTTGGTCCGGAGTAATTTTGACATCGAACTTTTGGCCATCCAGGTGCGTACCTGCCATTGTGATATCACCATCGCTAAATGCACTACTGCGGATGATGTCCATATAAGAGTTCGTTTTTTTGCCGTCAATTTCTTGAATCACATCGCCCGGTTGGATTCCTGATTCCCAGGCAGGCATTCCGGGAATCGCGGCACCGATCACACTCGGCATCGATTCCACGCCCATCCGAAAGGCGAAAGCGAAGAACAACATCCCGGTGATAATATTCATAATGACTCCCGCCGAAATAATCCCCATCCTTTGATAAACGGGCTTGGCGGAATACGAACGGGGATCAAGGGCAATTTCTTCACTCGTTAACTGACTCGGGTCAACATCGTCTTGCCCCAGCATTTTGACATAACCACCGAAGGGAATGATGGAAAGTGCATACTCTGTCTCGCCATATTTGAAGCTGTAAATAATCGGTCCAAATCCAATACTGAACCGTTCGACTTTCACATTACACCACTTGGCGACAGCGAAGTGTCCTAGCTCGTGAAAGAAAATAACCAACCCCAGCCCTAAAGCAACCATGGCGATGTTGGTAATTTTGCCTATAAGTGTTCCTAACAACAGGCCGCTTAACACTACTTCCACTTTTTTATCTCCTTGCGAGCCCAGCCATCCAGCAGAAACAGTTCTTCCAGACTTGGATTGGGATCGAATTGATGGGACTCTAAAACTTGCTGGCAAGAGATCGCAATATCGCAAAAACGCAATTCGCCCGCCAAAAAACGTTCAACAGCGGCTTCATTCGCCGCATTTAATACCGCACCACAGGTTCCCCCTTTTTCAGCAACTTCATAACCAAGTTGCAAAGCAGGGAACGCTTCCATGTCGGGTGGCTCAAAGGTTAGTTCAAAAGACTGACTCCAGTCCATCGGAATATTTAAGCCTTCTCTCCTATCAGGATACGTAAGTGCGTACTGAATGGGAAGTCTCATATCGGGTGGTGAGAGCTGAGCGATCACAGATCCATCCACAAATTCCACCATCGAATGTACAATAGACTGAGGGTGGACGACTACCGAAATTTGCTCTGATGACAGATTAAACAACCATTTGGCTTCAATAATCTCCAGTGCTTTGTTCATCATCGTCGCAGAATCGACGCTGATTTTTGGCCCCATATCCCAAGTAGGATGAGCGAGCGCTTTTTCTGGCGTGACCTCTTTCAATTCCGCTTGGGTCGCACCTCGAAAAGGACCACCACTGGCTGTCAAAATCACACGTTTCACATCTTTGGGATGTCCTGCCTGCAATGCCTGGAAGATTGCATTATGTTCACTATCAACTGGCAATAACGTTGCCTGATTTTGGGCCGCAAGTTCCATAATTAATGGCCCTGCAACAACTAACGTCTCTTTATTGGCGATTCCTACGGTTTTACCAGCCTCGACCGCTGCCCAAGCTCCTCTTAAGCCGGCTGCTCCCACAATTCCACATATGACAACATCTACTTCATCAGATGCTGCAACTCGTTCGATTTCGTCGGCACCAAATAACAGTTCGGTCGAATGGGAAAACGATTCCTGCGTGACTACAGAATTCAATTCAGGATTGCTAAGCACAGTCCACTGCGGGTGAAATTGTTGGGACTGCTGAGCTAACTGTTCCCAACTATTATGAGCGGTAATTGCAATTAATTGCATTTCCTGTGAGTGGGAGGCAATGACATCGAGAGTATTGGTACCAATCGAACCCGTCGACCCAAGAACGGCTATTCGCTTCATTCGACCCTGTTTTCTCATCTTCAGTCGGTTAAATTGACTGTTTTATCGATTATATTAGAGAGCGGAAAAAAGACATTCTTCGGTTCTAAATTTTTGCCTAACCACCAACGAATCCGCATTTTAGGCGTAATAATTAAACATGACAAGAGGCATTCTTGCTTCAACAGGCCCTTTTCAGATTGTGTTTTGAGCTGAAGGTGGATTTCTCTTAAAAACGTGTGATTGACCCCTCTTCCGAAACGACATACATTAACTATAAAGCTAAGATGCACTCAGTGTTAAGAATCTTGCTCCTTCAAATGCGGTTTCTTGCGAAGGATTTATTACCTAACTTTTTGTTACGTGCGTATTTAAGATAAATCATTAGAACAACGCACTACTCAGAAAAGAAATTTTTTCATGCCAAACACGGATTCCGACAATCAGAACAAAAAAGAACGTCCTTCCGCACCCGATCAGCCTCCCAAAGGTGATGATCGTCGTCCTGAGCCGAAGGGGGCAAAAAACAATCTTCTCTGGTATCTGGTTGTAGGTGGATTGATCCTGGTCATCACCCTTTCGGTTGTCTCTAATAACACTAAAGGAGATAAAATCAAATTTGGAGACTTCGTCAAAGGGCTTGACGATGGCAAGTACAATAAGACCAACGTTCACGAATTAAAATTTGGCAGTGACTATATCGTTTTTCAGGATCAGCCTCAGCCAGAGTCCCCTGAAAAAGGATCATTGCCGGAAACCACAAAGAAGTTTTACATTCCTGTCTGGGGGATTCCCTCCGAAGTCCGTGCCCAACTACAATCAAAACTGGAAACCAAGAATATCATTGTCGATTCTGAAAGCCGTCCTTCGGAATGGGAGTCGCTGATTGCTGTTTTATTCTTTCCCATCGTGCTTTTAATATTTGTGATTTATCTGTTTCGACGTATGGGTGGCGCAGGTTCGCCGATGTCATTCGGCCGTAGCAGAGGCCGCATGTATGCCCAGGAAGACATAGAGGTCAACTTCAATGATGTCGCGGGCATTGATGAAGCGGTCGAAGAATTGCGCGAAGTCGTTGAGTTTTTGAAGACCCCCGCTAAGTATCAGGCACTCGGCGGTCGAATCCCTAAGGGAGTGTTGCTGGTCGGTCCTCCCGGAACTGGTAAAACGATGCTTGCCAAAGCGGTTGCCGGCGAAGCAGGGGTTCCTTTCTATGGTCTGTCAGGTTCTGATTTTGTTGAAATGTTTGTGGGTGTAGGAGCTGCTCGCGTGCGAGACATGTTCCAGCAAGCCGCTCAGAAATCACCGGCGATTATTTTCATTGACGAATTGGACGCACTTGGCAAAACACGTGGTAGTGGAATGCCAGGTGGCCACGATGAACGAGAACAAACACTCAATGCGCTACTGGTAGAAATGGACGGATTCGGTTCGGATCAAAGTGTCATCGTCATGGGAGCCACTAACCGTCCGGAAACATTGGACCCTGCCTTAATGCGTCCCGGTCGATTTGATCGGCATGTACTCGTCGATCGCCCCGACGTTCGAGGCCGCGAAGCCATCCTCAAGGTTCACAGTGTCAAAGTAAAAATGGATGAGACGGTCAACCTGCAACACATTGCCAAAATCACCCCCGGCTTCGTGGGTGCGGACCTAGCTAACTTGATCAACGAAGCAGCCTTGCTTGCTGCACGTAATAACAAAGACGCCGTCTCCATGCTCGAATGTGAAGAAGGGGTCGAACGAGTCGTCGCCGGTCTGGAAAAATCAACCAGACTGATTCACGAAGATGAAAAAAGCCGCGTGGCGTATCACGAATGTGGTCATGCTCTTGTTGCCTGTTCGTTACCCAACGTTGATCCGGTTCACAAAATTTCAATTGTTCCCCGTGGTTTAGGCGCACTCGGTTATACACTACAACGCCCCGAAGAGGAAAAACAACTTGTTACGCAAAGTGAACTCGAAAGCCGTATTTGCGTGCTGTTGGGGGGAATTGCCGCAGAAGAAATTATTTACGAGGAAACCTCCACCGGTGCCCAGAACGATTTACAACGCGCCACTGATCTGGCCCGCCGCATGGTTACCGAGTTTGGTATGAGCCCCAAATTAGGCCGTGTGCATTATAGCGAATCCCGTCGATCTCCTTTCCTCGGAGATTCGCAGGGTTCTTCAGAAAGCGTGCATAGTGAAAATACTTTACGCGAGATCGATCTGGAAATCAGACGCATTATAGATCAATGCTCAAAAATCGCCTATGAAATTCTGGACGAACGCCGTGAGTTATTGGAACATCTCACCAGAGATTTACTGGAATCTGAAGTGATGGACATGGAGCAGCTTCAGTCAATTCTGAAAGAACATCAACGTGGGCCTCAGATAAAACCTGGTACCTTTGTAGAAAACACGCCTGAAGGAAAAACTGGCGATAATCAGGATAACGAAGGAACTAAGTCCGAGAATGACCAGTCAGCCGATGGAACGGGAGCATGAGCACGCTGAAAAGCATCTGTGTCTTTTGTGGTTCAAAATCGGGGAATGATCAGCAGTATCAGCAGGCAGCGATCGAACTAGGCCGCAGTATGGCGCAGCGAAATATCACGCTGGTTTACGGAGGCGGTAGCGTTGGTTTGATGGGTATTATTGCCGATGCGGTCCTGGAATCCGGCGGCGACGTGATTGGTGTGATTCCTCGGCAATTGGCAACCAAAGAACTGCTTCATCCGGGTGTTAAAGAAATGCTCGTTGTGGAAGACATGCACACCCGCAAAGCAAAGATGTCAGAGTGCTCGGATGCCTTCATCGCCATGCCTGGCGGCTTTGGTACATTGGAAGAACTATTCGAAGTTGTTTCCTGGGTACAATTGGGAATTTATTCTAAACCGATGGGTGTGCTCAATGTTGCAGGCTTCTATGACCCTTTATTGACCATGGTCGAACATTGTATTGAGACCGAATTTATCAAACCCAAATATCGCGATTTGATCATCGCTGATGAAACTCCAGCGACTCTGATCGATCACCTGCAACGGCATCAACTACCTGTGATTGAAAAATTCCTGGACCCAGAACAAATTTAATCAACGGGCAAGTCTTACTTCACCTTGCCAAGTGCGATGGCAGTGGCTGTGGCAAATTCACGACTGTGTGAAATCGTAATCAAAATTTCATCGACACCCATTTCCGCAGCATGACGTTCTACCCCCCCTGAAATCACGATGGTGGGTTTGCCACTTTGCAGGTTAACGACTTCGATTTCTTTCCAGCCAATCCCCTTAATGAAACCGGTGCCCAGCGTCTTCATTACAGCCTCTTTGGCTGCCCAGCGGCCCGCATAGTGTTGCTCTTTATTTTTCTTGGAGCCGCAGTATTCATTTTCGACCTCAGTAAATACGCGATTGATAAATACCTCTCCATGACGCTCGATCATTTGACCAATTCGCGAAATCTCGACGATATCTGTTCCCAATCCAACAATCACGGACGCTCACCTATCCCAGTCACATAAACAACCACTCATGTATAGGTGGTTATTCTTAAATTTTATATGAATATTGAAACATAATCAGTTCTACAAGAGTACTTTCCTCTAGTGTCTGGAAATAGTCTCGACATAAAATAAGAGAATGTCATTAAATAAGAGTTCAAAGAGGAGTTCAAGGTCGAATGCAACGCTTCTGTTATCTAATTCTGGGTTTCATGTCAGCCATCCTGTTCACAGTAACGGTATCGGCGGAAACAACTGATTCTCTCATCGGAAAAAAAGTAGAGAATTTCAGCCTCAAGGATTTTCGAGGCAAAACCGTTCAACTGAATGATCTGAAAGAACAGAAGCTTGTCGTGATTGCCTTTATGGGAACAGAATGCCCATTGGCAAAACTCTATGGTGGTCGTTTACAAAAACTCTCCGATCAGTTTTCTAAACAAGGTGTCACGTTTCTGGCCATCATGTCCAATCAACAGGACTCGCTCACCGAGATTACTGCC
>JAJDEK010000283.1 GCA_029259875.1 Planctomycetaceae bacterium | reverse complement strand
TGTATAACACCCGCTTTGGTGGTGATACGTTGGGGAGTCATGAGACGACGATAGCCCAGGTCTTGAAATCAGCCGGCTATCAGACCGGACTGTTTGGGAAATGGCATCTGGGGCGTTATGCGCAGTATCAGCCTCATCGGCGTGGCTTTGATCATTTCTTTGGTCATTATCATGGGCACATTGAACGTTATACCAACCCAGATCAGGTGGTAGTGAATGGTCAGCTTGTGGAAACACGCGGTTATGTTTCTGACCTGTTTACCGATGCTGCCATTGATTTCATAAAGCGTTACAAATCACAGCCATTCTTTTGTTTCCTGGCTTATAACGCACCGCATTCTCCTTTTTTGCTGGATACATCGCACTACGGTCAACCGAAAGGTGATAAACTGATTGAGAAATATCTCGCCAAGGGACTTCGCTTGCGGGAAGCGCGGATATACGCGATGGTTGAGCGGATCGATGAGAATCTTAAACGGTTGTTGCTGTCGGTACATGATCTGGGGCTTGATCAGGAAACAGTGGTGATTTTTACTAGCGATAACGGTGGTGTCAGCCGTGGATACAAGGCAGGTCTCAAAGGGAGTAAAGCGAGTGCGTATGAAGGCGGCATTCGTGTGCCGTTTGTCGTGCGTTGGCCGGGACATTTTCCGGCAGGAAAGACCACGGATGCCATGGTGGCGCAAACGGATCTTTTTCCCACGTTTTGTGAGTTGGCGGGAATTAAAGTCCCTGCAAAACTCAAGCTGGATGGAAAGTCAATTCTTTCTCTAATGGAACAGGGAAAGGGGAAATCTCCGCACAAATATCTCTATCATACCTGGGATCGATATACGCCGAACCCATATCATCGCTGGTCGATTCACGGTGACCGCTTCAAATTGGTGTTACATAATTCACAGGGAAAAAAGAAGAAGATAGAGCCCATGGGTCAACTTTATGATCTGCGTGTCGATCCAGGTGAAACAAAAAACTTGGCGAAGAAGTATCCGGAAGAAGTCAAACAACTACGCACCGAATTCCTCCGTTGGTTTGCAGATGTGACAGCGGGGCAAGTTTATCAGCCAATGCCGATTCCCGTTGGCGATGATCAGGAACCTTCTGTCGAATTGCAACCTAGTTGGGCCATATTAAAAGGGGACGGACTGGAATACTCCTTTGATGGTTATGACTGGGATACCATCGACAAGTGGCAGTCGAATCAAGCGACTGCCGTTTGGCAACTCGATGTATTAAAAGCGGGCCGGTATGCTGTGCAATTGAGCTATGGGTATCGATCAGAACAATCTGAAGCAGGACAACTGGAGATCTCAGTAAACAAAGAAAAGATTCTTTGTTTGCTTCCCATGAGTACAAGTCAGAATGTGTTTTTCAAAACGATGGCAGGTACTTTGGAGTTAAAACCAGGACGGCAAACACTGACTGTTCGCGCAACCAATGCCGCAGGGATCACCGGATTACGCCTGAATTCGATCTGGCTGAAATATTTGGGTAGCGAGTGATTAGACGACTTAACAGAGGGACTCATGGTAAGCTCCTCTTTCGTAGTCTCATGTTGCACAATCGCATTCTGCTGCAGTTAGAGCGATTTTCGAATGCGTTGGAAGCCTTGTTCAATTTCACTGGCTACTAAACTCAGTGCTTCAACTAGATTACCGGCAGATTCTTTCATTGCGGTTTTGACTGGCTCGTAGTCTTTTGTTAAATCATCTAACTTAGTTGTGGCTTGTTCCCATTCGTCCTGGACTTCTTTTTTTCCAAGGTGGATTTTCAATGCTAACTCATCACGCTGTTGTTCTAATGCACTGATCAATTCACCTAGTCGGTCTCGGTTGGTCATGATTGCTCCTTTAAAAAAATCGACAGCGATGTTTGTTGTGAGCATACCTGCAACATTTTCAGAGCTGAGAAGTTCAGCAGGTCACTCAGTTCATTATATCAAATCAGTGTGGAAGTCGACAGTAATGAAAATCTGAAACAACATTGATTTTCCTTCGCGCTTGCATGCAATGAAAATGAATCATTAATAATTCAATGCAACTGCTAAAGTGGAATTAGTGATGGGTATTTACTATCAGTCTAACGTCGTCGATCGCGATTTTAATACGTTTTTTTGTCGAAATATGGTGCGATTATGGTCTAAATATGGTGCAAAAGTGGTTTGTTTTGGCACCAAATTACGCTTAATTAGTGAAGATCTTGCAGCAGTTTGCGAGAAGCCAGGCGAGGTGTGAGAGAAAGGCAGGTCTCAGGACTCTCAATTCGGGTCAAAGCGCGCATCAAAAAAACATTTTACGCAGTTTTAATTTAGAAACTTTTTAAACCATATAGAGAAATCTGATTGCTTTGGTCGCCATAGTAAATGCATAACTTAGTCGATCAAAACCAGGACGTCATGCAGTTCATTTTGGTCATCTGCTGCTCTGGGGAGAGGTGTTGCGGCTTGATTACCGACCTCTTTGATGACATCACAAATTGCTGTGGTTGCATCGCCGGTGTGTAAGCCTTTGGTTAATTGCTGGCAGATCTGATCTATAAATGATTGTCCTAATTTATCGATGATTGCCTGGTCGGCTAACGCGACT
>JAJDEK010000282.1 GCA_029259875.1 Planctomycetaceae bacterium | reverse complement strand
TTCATTCCCTTGAGATTGGACATGAGATTTTTCACGGGACCTTCTCCGTTTGGTTAAGTTTTACTGTAACTGATTAAATTCAGTTTTGAAGTAAACAGGTTTTATTGTATTACAGCTTCCTCTGACTTTGATTCGGTCTTCGGGGGCTGTGAATCGTTTGCATCGGAGCCCGCTGGTTGTGGCTCAGGGGACTCCGTTGGTTGTTTCGGTGTTTCTTCTGTGGTCGCATCATCAGGTTGATTTTCCGGATTCGAAGTAGGCGCGGCCGTTGGATCATCAGAGTTTGTTGGGTCTTCTACAAGTGGTGCCACCTCGGAACCGGTTGCTTGTGTATCAGTTATTGGTTGTTGATCCAGATTCGTTTCACCCCCCTCTGTTTGCGCAACGATGTCGCCCTCCGGAGGTGTGTATGGTTTGTAAAGGGTCATCAGACCAGCAATACTTACGACAGCCAACTCAGGATCATTTAAAGCGGCGTCGAGTAAGCTTTTGTTATCAAGGCCCTGATCTCGCCCTGCACCAGCAAGCCCATCTGCATCAAAGCCGGCGCCTGGACGACGACCTAACCCTCCTCCCAATTCATTTTCCAGATCGAATTCATCGCCTCCTCCTGCTCCCATTCTGCCTGGCCTGCGGCCTGCCATGCCACCGCCTGCTTGACCAAGTGGGCTGAGATTATCATCAAACATGTCTGCTCTTTGAACCCGTTTAATTTCCACGGGCCAAGGCATCTTTGTCAGCTCAGCGAGTAAGTGCGGTAATTTTGATGATTGAACGACGACTTTCAGATAAAATGCACGGGTTTTATAGGGTAGGTCTTCTGCTTCATGGTAGTATCGTTTGAGATTTTGCGCTGCACCTCTCGCACCACCAAAACCGCCACCAAGCCCTCCAGGGTCCATCATCGCGTCTGCCGACTCCATATCCCCAGAGTCATCTCCTCCACCACCAGAGGTATCAGCATCGTTTCCAAAGATTTCTGTCAAATCCATATCAACGCTGATGTTCTGCATTCCATCTTTGCCGGCTCCTCCCATTCCAGGCTGGGTACCACCACCACCAAATAGTCCACCAGCGCCCGCCATTTCTCCATCCATACCTGATCCCATCATGTCATCACCACCACCAGGACTGCTTCCATCATCACCAATGGTTCCGCCCCGTAGTTCTAGTACGGAAATCTGGCGCACAGCAGCTTCACTGACATTGGCTGCTCCTTTGTTGACATTCGCGATCGCTTTAAGGATGGAGGTTACGAGCCAGATATCTTCCTGGGCGTCCCACATTTCTTTGGGAGTTGGTGGCAAAGTTTTCCATTTATCCAAAGGCACGTGGGGAATGGCATTGGGAGTAAGATCGACAGTTCCCGTCCCATCTCTAAAGCTGAATGGATTCGCTAGTTTATGAACTCTTAAAATTTCAAATTTGTAAGCGCTACGATACAGGTTCCGCGGAACACGAGATATTTCACCTCGATAAGGGGTGTCTTTCATCAAGGGAGCGATATTAGTAGGCCATACGAATAAACTTTGTTGTTTATCCCAAAGATATTTATGGGATTGCCCAATATAGCGCTCTTTGTCTTTGTTGATTTCTTTTAACGCTGTTGACCATGTTTCATTAGGAGGATTGGAAGGTATCTGTGCGTCTGTAAAAGCTTTATCAATCGCTGTTTTTCGTTCGTCAATCTCTTTGGCAAGGCCGCCTGTCGCCATACTCCACCCAATGACAGGGAGTAGCAGTGCGATAAACAGAATAATCCAGAATTTATGAACAATAATCGGTTTTAGTTTGTCCATGGGGTTGTCCTCGATTCTCCGAAGAGATTTGTTGTCTCGAATAAATTATAAGTGGTCTCAATCAGTCAACAACTGTAATCAATCTTAATGTAAAACGCTTATTATCCTGCTTCTACAGTTTCCTCTTCTTCACTTGAAGAGGTTTCTGGTTGTTTTTCCAGTCGGTCAAGTACAGGAATCGGCTTCCAGACAAATTCTAATATGAATTTAGTTTGGTGAATTGGCATTACTTTGGCTTCTTTTTCAACACGATTACCACCAATGCGCGGCCGCCTGGCTCCTCCTAGACCACCACCAGCGAAACCTGCTTCCTGTCCGGGTAGAGCGCCTCCAGCCCCACCACGGCCTCCAAAACCACCAAATCCGCCGGGGGCGAAATTTCCTCCTTCACCACCGCGATGCATTCCCCGTGGACGACCATCGGGATAGAACTCAAACCGATTTCGTTCATCTGAAAGAATGATAGCGTGTGAAATGCCCATTTTGCGTACATCGACCAGTGGAGAATTAGGGTTTTTCACTGTCCAAGATTGTAGGTTTTTAAGCAGAGTTTCATGAACATACAAAGCACCAATATCGGTTGTGGGCTTCGATTCATCATGATGATAATGCAAACCATTCAGCGTGAATACAAAGCCTTCGCCTTCCGGAGCCTTATCCTGGTCTTCCTTCAGCATGATTGACTTTGCTTGCGTAGGGAGTTGCTCAAACCATTCATTCAAGTCAGCATAGTGTTTTACTGTGATGCCAGGTAATTTGATTCGCTTGCTTTGTTCAATTTTTTCATTGTCAAGTTCGTCGCCAATATCTCTGGGAAGGCATTCATTAATGGATTTAAATACTTCCAACCAGTCATCCCTTGTTTCCAGGTTCCAAACAAGTTTGTTTCCTGTCTCAATGAGAGAAGTAAATTCGCTTTCTGCGCTATCGTAGCTGGACTTATATCCGCTAACTTGAGTCGTCAAATTCTTGACTTTACTTTCTACACTACCAAAACGTTCTGTGCTAACCGAATTAGCGACATTGCTATACCCCACTGCTGAAATGCAAAGCCCAACCAATAAGGCTGCGGCTGTGACAACAGCCCAGGGCTTTTTACGCCGAATTTTACGGGCAGTCGCAATTTCAGGGGGTAGCAGTGAAGTGCGAATGGATGTCTGTTGCAAGGCCTGCAACGCAATTCCGTAAGGAACAGTAAATGTCAGAATATTGTCTTGGAACAACGGTTCGTTAAGAACAGCATCACCGACCAACGCCTGAAAATCATCGAGCCGTTCGACTTCGTACTGCAAGTTTTGCTGTAAGAATTTTTGTAAGCCAGCGAGTTTGAATCCATTACCTGTTCCATAGACCTTGGAAATTTTTGCATCGCGGTTGACGCTGGAAAAATAGCCGATCGATCTTTGAATTTCCGAGACGTAATCATTAAAGACGGGACGCAAGGCCTGGAAAACGGCACGTGGATCTTCTGATCGTGTTGCATTACATTTGAGATGCTCCGCTTTGGCAAATGTCAGTTTCATCTCTTTGGTGAGGGCACGCGTAAAGTGATTTCCACCAATGGGAACATTACGAATCCAGATCTTACTGCCGTTCGTCACCATCAGTGTGGTGCTGTCAGCCCCCATGTCGACCACAATTGAGGACTCTTCAGGATTCCCTTCGAATTCCTGACCGACTCGCATACCTAATGAGTCATAACAAAGCGTGTTATAAAGACCCAAGGGAGCAATTTGAATCAATTCGACTTCAATTTTTCGTGCGACAAACGGTTGCAGAGTTTGTAAGACCTGATCGCGTTTCATAGCGAAAATGCCCACTTCGGCATCCAGCATGTAACCGCTCTCTTCCACACCTCCTCCCAGAGGTTGGTAATCCCAGATGACATCTTCGAGTGCAAAGGGGATTTGTTGTTTCGCTTCATATTTCACGATTTCAGGTACACGGTTAGATTGGACCGGAGGTAACTGAATGAATCGGGCTAATGAAGTCTGCCCTGGAACGCTAATCGAAATCAGGTCCCCTTTAATTTCGTTTCGAGACAGAAAGGTTTCCAGAGCCTGACTGATCAATTCATCTGGAACCGCATCTGGCTGGCTGAGAATTTTAGGGTGCGGAATATAATCAAAGGCAACGGCAATGACTTGATCGGCGGCTTCCGCATAGCGAAGACGGATGGCTTTTAAACCAGCCTGTCCAATCTCAATGCCCCAAACAGCTTGATTTTCTGCCATGTGTCCGGTTACTCCTACTTTCTGGAAATGCCTGTCTCTGTAGTTATCAGAATAAATAACGAAGTGAAATTCCGCTTGCCGAATGACATTGTTCAGATCTGCGAAACGAGATTCATTCTAAATTCGTTTAGTATCAAGAAAGGTTAGAGAACCACTTTTGAGAGCAAATAATTCCCTAACATAAGGCTATCACAGGATTTCGTCTAAAGTCAATGAAATAAAGGATGTTTGAAAACGACTTCATGAAAATTAATAAACTTACTCTGAGTATTTTATATTATAACTGAAACTAAAATGTAGTTACAAACTTATGGCGAAAATCTGTTAGTTTTGATGCATTCAGACTGTTGGATGAGAGCTCATACCATATAGTTCCCGAGAATCCTTAGATTTAATACGATTTTGACGTTTTTTTTGATGGATTCGATAAAAAAATTTGATCAAGTTTGCCCAATCAATAATTGGTCTGGGTTCAAAATAGGGCTTATATAAGTACAAGTTCATCATACATTTGGGATTTATCGAGGCTGTTGGATACCGTTCTATAGATCCTCAGGGGCTGTTTGCTTATGCTAATCATCAGTCAACGACGAAAACGGGGACCTTCCCGAACAAAATAACTGAATGACACAACGTTTGTAAAGCATTGCAATATAATGATATACAATGATATTGTAATATTGATCCCTTGCCATAGTCTTGAAGATTTTCCAACGGAATTGGACGACAAAGACGCAGAGAGCCTGCTAAATGCTTTTGCGGTGGCTTGGCATCCTGAACTTTTGGCCTCATCGCGAGTTATTCCGAGTTGGCATCGTTCTGACGAGCCTCCGCAGTTTTTGGCAGATCGTTTGCTACTCATTCCTAAGACTTCTGAAGATTGGCTGCCCTACGGTTGGATCGAAGAGGCGGAGTCCAATGGGGCTACTGTTGTCAGTGGTAAGATTCAACGAGATGAAATGGCAGAAGCTGCGCTTCAGCCATTACACTCAGAGACGGAAGATTCGGCTGAGGTGGTCTTGTCGGATGATTTGGTTGCAGATTTTTATGCGCTGGGGCTCTGTTATATTCAGCTGGAACTATTAACCCGCTGCATGCACCACTTTAGTAGTTTAGATGAAGCGACCATTCAGCGGGAAGCCATTGCGGCTGCCGACGCCGCTTTAGCAAACGATGTAGAAGCAGCCCGGGCACATCTAAAAGGATGTTTTGAAGTTCTGCTGGAGAATCGGGAGCGATTTTATCCCATTGACTGTTATTTGATTGACTTGTGTCTGGTGACGTCGGAATCAGTTGACGATTCACTAAAGCAGTCCATCATCGCTGAGCGTCCCTTGAATTTGTTGGTCACCTCGGATGATCTTGCAACCATCGCTGCGCAAGATCTTGACTTGATGGGACACTTGGAAAAAAGCTGTCAGAGTCAGGAAACAGAAGTCATTGGAGGAGAACAAGAGCAGCTTGCCATTCCGGTTGTGCCTGTCGAGTCTGTCATCTGGCAGCTTCAATCGGGCACGAACAAAATTCAGGAACTGACGGGACGTGCTCCTACTACATGGGCCAGACGGCGTTTTGGTCTGGCCTCGCTGCTTCCAATGTTGCTTCATCGATTTGGATTCCATTCTGCCCTGCATCTGGTTTTAGATGATGGCGTTTATCCTGATTATGAGCAGAGTAAAATTCACTGGGAAGGAGCAGATGGAACAATATTAGATGCCTTTTCCCGAATTCCCATGTCTGCTGAAGGAGCAGCCAGTTATCTTCGGTTTCCACAGCGCATGGCCGAGTCAATGGAAGAAGATCAGGTGGGAGCATTGATGTTTGCCCATTGGCCTGATGTGAAGTCCCCCTTCTTTGAGGACTTTAAACGCATACATCAATATGCACCCGTGCTGGGTAGTTTTGTGTTGTTGAATGATTTCTTTCAAAATACGGAATCGTCAGGACGGCATTCTTCTTATGATGCGCGGGAGTACTTGTCTCCTTTTCTGAGTCAACTTGTGGCGATGCGAAAGCCCAATCCTCTCAGCCGCTTTATTGATCATTTCCAAAGGCACGATGAGTTTACGGCCGGGCTCTGGTTTCACGCGGTTTCCAAAGTTATCTATGGACAAACTATTCAAGATACTTCACTTTTAAAAATTGAACAGGATATCGAACGCGGCCATCCCGATGCGAGCGAAGAGCATCTTCAAAATGCAGTCACCTCTTTGCAAGGCTTTCGGGAGGCTGGAGTATCAAAGCTTGCCAAGGTGATTCTTCAGGGAGTTGATCAGCAACAGAGCGGGATTTTGTTGTTAAACTCTTTATCCTTTAATCGAAGTGTCATTGTCGATCTACCTGATTTTTCCAATGCACCTGAGCTAAGTGATTCTGTTAAAACAACGCAATTTGATGAGCGGCAAAAGAAAGCGGTTGTTGAGATCCCTGGTGCGGGTTTTGTCTGGCTACAGCCCGCTCAGTCTACTCCAGTGAGTCCGAAAAGTAACGTCCCGATTGCTGAGCCACTATTGCTGAGAAATGAATATTTTGAAGTTCATATTCACGAAGAGACTGGTGGCATTGCTCAGATCAAAGAGTATGGCCGCAAGCCAAATCGCTTAAGTCAGCAGCTCGCGTTTCGATTTCCTTATCAACGTAATGTATCAACTGCAGGACCTTTGGGTAGTTGGGACAATAAAACGCCGTATTCCGAAATTCGCGAAGTGAAAGTGGAACTGACTTGCTCAGGTCCAGGGATGGGCGAGATTGTAACAACTGGCGAAATTTATGATCAGGTAAGCGAGAGTACGCTCGCAACATTTCGACAGACCTTCCAACTGTGGCGCGGGCGCCCTATTCTGGATGTGAAGATTGAGCTTGATGTTCAGACAATGCCGGATGGAAGTCCTTGGGATAATTATTATGCAGCCAGATTTGCCTGGGGAGATAGTACGGCTTCTCTGACAAGATCGTTGTTAGAGAGTGCGCATGCCTTCCAGGGAGAACGGTTTGAAAGCCCTCATTATTTTGAGATCGCAGAGGGCGAAGAACGAGTAACAATTCTCAATCATGGGTTACCTTTTCATCGTAAAACAGGGCCTCGAATGCTGGATAGTATGTTGATCGTCGAAGGAGAAACGAAACGAAAGTTTGCATTTTCGATTGCCGTCAACCAGAATTTCCCAATGCAAATGGCTAAGAATGTAATGGTCCCAGCAGGTCAATTTTCAAGCCTGGTCGGGCCTCCTCGCATGGGAGGCAGTGGTTGGTTATTTCATGTTTCGGCCAGCAATGTTCAACTGACTCGAATCATGGATCTTGCACACCTGGAAGAAAATTCAACTCATGGTTCATCTGATGTTCATACTGGATTTGCGGTGCGTTTGATTGAGACGGAAGGCATCCATCGTTCCATCAAATTACGGTGTTGGAAATCACCAATCAGTGCCAGACAACGTGATTTTCATGGAAAAACAATAGTCGAACTTCCAGTTGAAGAAGATGCCGTTCTTATTGAAATATCTCAATATGAAATTGCTGAGATTGAAATCCAGTTTGAGGAGTAATCCTAGTCGATGATCGTGACGATAGATGGCCCGGCAGGGTCTGGGAAAAGCACTGCGGCACGAGGTTTGTCGCAGCGTTTAGGATTCGAGTTTCTCGATACAGGGGCAATGTATCGGTGTGTGGCCTGGAGTGTACTTGATCAAAACGTTGATCCAACTGATGAGGATGCAGTGGGAGCAGTTAGTCAGCGAATCAAAATTACATTCGCTGATGCCAAAGTGCTGGTTGATGGCCAGAATGTTTCGCAGTCAATCCGTACCCTGAAAGTGACTGATGTTGCTTCTCTGGTTGCACAATATCCAGCAGTCAGAGAAGAACTGGTACGATTGCAACGTCAGGCAGCAGAAGAAATTGATATCGTCAGCGAAGGTCGTGATCAGGGAACGGTTGTTTTTCCCGAAGCATTTTGCAAGTTTTTTCTGATTGCCGATCCACAGGAACGAGCTCGTCGCAGGCACGAAGAACTGCGGGCTCAAGGGAAAGAGATTCCTGTTGCCGATATATTGCAACAACTTGATGAACGAGACCAACGTGATGAACAACGCACCGTCGCCCCGTTAGTACCGGCCGACGATGCGCTAGAGTTCAATACTTCCACTTTGACAATTGATGAAGTTCTGGATCAATTGGAACAAATTGTGAGATCACGAATGAGTTCCAATCCTCACTAAGCGGAATCTAATGATTTTGTGATCAGAATGTCAGAGTCACAGTAATCGTCGTACGGCTGTCTAGAAGGTCCTTCCGATTTGAAAGCGGGAATTCCCAGACACCTGCTAGAGACAAGCAACGATTGACGCGGTAGTTTGCTCCGAAGGCAGTCGTGACAACGTTATTTCCTGCCACACTGGATGAACCTAGATTGATCCAATCTCCCCCTTCAATACTCAGCGGCAGAGCCTGTCCACTTTTGGTATAGACAATGCCGTTCAATTCAGCAATTGCTGAGAGTTTATTGGTAATGGGATGGTCGTAGTGAATACTATAATAGATCGACTGTGATTCCTCTGCAGTGTCACCAGGAATATGGTAGCCAGCAGAAGCAATCACATGACCACTACCAATTTGCTTACCGAGAGAAACATACGGTGTCCATACCCCATCACCATTTCCTTGAAACACGCGGGCACTTCCATTGGTGGCTTCATAGATGAGTCCACCTGATAACAGAAATTGGTTTTCTACGTCTCTGATCAGAACATATTTCAATCCGAGCCCAAGATCTGACCATCCGGTAGCGTTACCGACACCACGCGTCTGCAATGTATTATATCCATCTTTGATGGCAATAAAGGAGAGGCGTTCATTCAAAGCAATTCCCAATTGGAGGGCATATACTTGCATGTCTCCTGCCCCAAGAACCGGAGTCTGTGAATCAATCATTTGATTGATAAAAACACCACGCACATAAGTCAATGAGCGTGGGTCGATCGCCCAAACGGGATTACTGACTGGCATAATAAAATCATCAAAACAGCGATCGCTGGGAAATTTATTAAGCAAGGGAATTCGATCGCATAACGTACAAGCATTACAATTACATGCTTGACAGTTACAACCAGTAGGCTGACTGTTACAGACAGAAGAAGAACAATATTCTTGTGTGGGTAGACTCACTGCTGGTTCACCGCTTGGCGTTTGAATCAATTGTGTTTCTGAATCGGGGGGAAGAGTAGACTCATCGGTTTCGTCTATAACAGGAGGAGCTGGTGCCGCTTCTTGTGCAAAGACACCTCGTGAAAGCACATCCTCTAAGGTCTGTGGCTGAGCTGGTCCCTCAGCGTAAATTGCCGAACCGATAAGATTCCATG
>JAJDEK010000281.1 GCA_029259875.1 Planctomycetaceae bacterium | reverse complement strand
CTTCCTGAGAAGGCTCTTCTGTATAAGTCGCATCTAATTTTCGCTCAGGGCGCGGAATCGTGCCAAAATACTGATTGATTAACTTCAACGCTTCCGCTTGATCAAACTTACCTGCGACAATCAAAACCGCATTATCGGGCTGGTAGTACTTCTTATAAAAACTCTTCAAGCGATCAATGGGGACCCGTTCGATGTCTGCACGGTTACCAATCGTAGATTTTCCGTAATTATGCCATTCAAAGGCCGATCCCATCACTTTTTGCATCAGCATCCGGGAAGGGCTGTTTTCACCTCGTTCGAATTCATTTCGCACAACTGTCATTTCAGAAACGAGATCTTCGGCTTTCACATAACTATTCATCATGCGGTCTGCTTCCATCTTCAAAGCAAACTCCAGATTATCCTCATTGGCGGGCAACGTCTCATAATAATTAGTCCGGTCATACCAGGTCGTCCCATTGAACTGCGCTCCACGCGCCTGTAATTCTTTTGGGATATTTTTATGAGTGGGAGTTCCTTTGAACAACATGTGTTCCAATAGGTGCGCCATGCCAGTTTCGCCATAACCTTCATGGCGGGAACCGACCAATAGCGTTAGGTTCACTGTGACCTTGGGACTGGAAGGATCGGGAAACAGCAGAACTTTCATGCCGTTTTCCAGGGAATATTCTGTAATCCCTTCTACAGTTCGTACTTTTTCAGGAGGAGCAGGGGCTTTGGCAGCTGAAAGAAATGAATTTGATGCAAAGCTCATTACTAAAAATACCCCTGCGGCTAAACTCCATTTGTGTCGATTCATCATCCGAGATCTCGCTCCACTTGAGAGGGTAAGCAATATTGTTTGTCCTTAACTCAACTTTGTTGTATTTCCAATGCGGGAATTATAGGTAAATCCAAGAATGCCAACAATCGCCGTCTATCAGAAAACACTCAGATCATCTTGATTTACCAGCTTGTCTTAAAAAAGTGCTTGCGACACCAATCGCCATGCCGGTTCCCAATCCAAATCCATGAGCCAGATTAGCAACGGGTCCGACTAATCCGGTCATGCAAAGAAAAAACCAACCGATCAGAATAAATACCATATTGGGAGGTACAAAAAAGTGGGATTGTGGAGCAAATTTACTTTTCATCCACATATAACCAAATAGTCCATATACAACCCCCGACAAGCCTCCAAAACTGGGACCGCTCCAATAGAACTGTGCCAGATTAGATGGAATTGCCGTTAACAACACTAATAAAAGCAATCGCCCACTACCCCGATTCGCCTCAATTGCGCCACCGAGCTGATATGTCATGATGCAGTTAAACAGAATATGCATGATCGAAAAGTGAATAAAAATCGGTGTCACCAACCGCCAGACTTCACCTTCCTGCACATCGACCAAGCGTTTGTCATAACTTATCATATTACCTGAGACTTGAAACGAACAAATACTCAGCGCTTGCCTGACTTGATTATTATATTCATCAGATTGCATGAAGAGAAACACAACAACGCTAATGCCAATCAACAATGACGTCACAGGGCAACGGCTGGTAAAGGGACGATTCCAGGTTTCGCGGACATCAACTTGCCGACTATGGTTCTCTCGGACTTTTTTGATTTTTTCTTCACGAATCGATTCTGCTTGTTGAGAAACGCCTTGGTATTTTTCCGCTGAAGAGTTCTTTAAGAATTCATCTAACTCAGATTTGGATTGTTCAACTTCATCTTCATCATATACCCAGACAGTCCATTGGTCAGACGCTGACTCAACAGTGACATCGATTCCCTTCGTCAGCAAATAGTCTCTGAACAAATTTGCTTGCTGCCCTGATTCGAGCGAGCCAATTTTTCTCATCTTGATTTCAATCCATGCCTAGACAAGAACTGCGCTTTTAGTCTTGCGTCTGGTTTATTCTTGCTTCAGGGCAGATAAATGTTTCTGAACTGATTTTTGTAATGTTTCGTGACCTGACCAGGGAGCATAATGCGCTCGCATAATAAATCCGTAGGCTTCACCAACTTGATAATTGGGAATAAACCACTGGAAATCCCAAGCCGGATTTTGCTGACCGCCTCCTGTAGGAGACTGAGCAAACCAGATTTGATCACGATCCCGAAAAATTTGAGTATAAGCATATTTCCCACGAATACCATAGTACCAAGGTTGCGAATAAACATAGGCAGAAGGGTGATTGACTAACGTCAGCGGGAAATCCGAAGCGACTTTGGGAAAAAACACCGCATTTGCCGGTGGATGAGTGCTATTAACGCCGTGTGAGGGAGTTCTTGCAGAGATTAACGTTTCTCTCGCATCCAAGTTCGCTTTTGACTTTCCATAAAAATTGATTCTTCGATCTTTTGGTGCCTGCATATAGCTGGCCCAAAACAAGCCAATATATCCATTCTTGAAGAGATCTGCATGCGGAATACATTCAAACGTATATTCGATAGTGCCATCTTCCAAAATTTGATAGCGACCACAACTTTCCAGTTTCCAGTTCGGGGTCGGAGCCTGATACAATTCAACCGTATCATCTGAAATTATCCTTAACTGCATCGGAAATTTGCGTGGTTCGAACTTCTCTTTGAGCGAGGGAGTTCCATCATGAATATGTTCGAAATTCAGTCCTGCAATTGTGGGAACAAAAATATTATCCGTTTGATCTTGATGTTTCAGTAGTGCCACGCCGTTATAGCCCGCCCGATGTCTGGGTAGTTCTGGCGTATTGACTGCCGCATTATCGATGACAATTGCTCTGTTTTTCCCGCGTTTTAAAATAACAAAGTGTTGATCGGCCACACGGTATTTAACTTTGGAATTGGTTAGGCTCGTCACCCCAGGAGCACGATAGGGGTGTGCTCCTGTCATCATTGTGGTAAACCCTATCAAAATCAAAAGTTTCAGCCAAGAATTCAGCAAGCGCACGTTACGTCTCCCATTTTCAAAGAAATTTTAAACAAAGCAAATTACTCAGGTTGTTTGACTGTCGTTAGAAAGCTTCTAAATTCATGAATGCGGCGTAAGTCAAAACCTTCTGGTGATTTTTCTAATAGAAAGTCGGCATCCGCAATCGCTTCTGTAATGCGCCCCGTCTGGTATCGCAAGACAGCGCGCAGCCAGCGTTCCTGTAGTAATTCTCTATCAATGGAAATCATCGTTTCCACATATCGCAACATGGAAGGAATGTCTTCACTATCCCGCGCAAGATTCAACAAGTTCCGCAACATGCGTTGAATGATATCTTTTTTGGTTTGTGCCTTCAAAAACTCAGCGTCAAATTGACCACGGTTAGCACTTTGGATCATGATTTTGGCAGCTTCATCACTTAGAATTTTGCCTCCTTCGAATACATCAATCAATTGGTATTTCTCATCTTTAGAATCAACACGCACTACAAAGTGGCCGGGAAGCCCAACTCCTTCGATGTTCATTCCCAACTGACGCCCCATTTCCATATAGAGAATTGCCAGAGTGATTGGCAAACCTTCACGATCATCAATCGTCTCATTAATATAGCTGTTCGATTTGTTATAATAATTAGTCCGGCTACCATGAAATCCGGTTTCAAGGAACAAATAGCGGTTTAAAGCATCAAGTTTGACCTGTTGGTCTGCATTAGGAGGTAACGAGTTTTGTATCTCTGCCACCATGCCTGTCACCTGATTGAGGTAAGACTTTAACTCCACTTCGGAATTATCCAATCGGGCCACCAACAAGGCAGCTGACAATAAATCAATGTTTGCTTCTTTTTTTTCCACAAACAGTTTTCCGAGTTCATCGCGTACTGCACGTTCATGAATGGACTGCGCTAACTGCTGCAAACGTTCTGCCTGCCTCTTGAGTAATCGTGCCCGCTCCTGCAATGCCTGCTGTGCGCGCTTTTCATTGGTATCTTTCACTACCTTTTCGATGAGTTCTTCCAGAGGCGGACGATCCACTCTGAGATCTTCAGTCAAGTCAAGAATTTTTTGTGCCGTCTCTTTAGAAGGGCGATAAGGTTCGATTCGAGACGCGACTTGAAATCCTCTGAACGTTGCAATCGTATTTCGGAATTTCGCAAGACCGACTTTTCCCGCTTGATATTGCCGGTCTTTGATTTCAAATACCTGATTATCGTTAATGAAACATAAGATACGATCTGCCTCAAGCCGGACCTTCAGATGATTCCATTCTCCCTCTCGGTAGAAATTACTTTTCTTCTGTTCCAGCACATGCCAGGAAAACACATCGGCACCATCAAAACGACTGATCCGCAAACTTTTACTACTGGGATAAAACCCATAATGCTTTGTTTTTTCATCGGAATAAAAAATGAGTCCAGCCGCTCCCGACTCGTCATCCAGCTTTACTTCCACTGCGATTTCATAAGGCAGTTCGGGCAAATCTTCTTGCGAAACACATAACGAACGACTGCCTAAACCAGTACCAAATCCATCAACCATGATACGACCCGCCCGCTGCCGCCAGCGTGAACCAAACAAAGGTTTCCAGTGCCGTTCATCCAGTGTTCCGATTGTTAACCAACGTTTGATTGGAACAGGGTTCGGTTTTTCCAATAACACTTTCAGCGCACTAATATTGACTGCATAACCCAAGTTCCGAGTCACCGCTGATTTCAAAGTCACAATTCCCTGCACGCGGCCTTGAGAGTCCAACACGGGGCCTCCGCTGTTACCGGGTTCGATGGGAATCGCCAGTTGGATCATAGGCTTACCATCAATTTCTCTGGCTCCTGAATTCACCCCTTTAACAACGCTATAACGGAGCCCTTGCGGATTACCAAGTGCAATCACTGCGGCTCCCTGTTTCAAGGAATCGGGTTCTGCTAAGGGAAGGGGAGTGAGACCTTCGGCTTCGATTTTTAAAACCGCTAGATCCATTTGACGATCTGTCGCATAGACCTCTTTCACGTCGTATTGTTTCCCGTTTAAAAATTGCACTGAAATCGGCCGTGCTTCTCCAATCACGTGTAAGTTCGTGGCGATTAATCCATCCGCGTCAATCACAAAACCGGTTCCCAATCCTGCCTGCTTTCCATCCCGCCCTGCAAACGAGACAGCAACAACCGATTCTTTGGCTTGCTCCGCTAATTTTTCGGCCGTCAATTCATGATTGGAGGCTGGCTGACTTTTCTCAGGACGCTTCGCGACTACTGGTTTTTCAGAGTCGGCTTCCGCAGTGACGCGCATCGGCATCAATGACAAAACACAAAAACCAGACAATATAATAAGCCCTCGTTTGTGTTTGAATTGCTCAATA
>JAJDEK010000029.1 GCA_029259875.1 Planctomycetaceae bacterium | reverse complement strand
TGCATTTAACAACCGGCTCCCACTTTTCAATTGACCAGAATAGACGCGAATAAAACACAAGTCGCCGTGTTTGTCTGCCTGAATCTTGAATACGAGACCACATACAGGCTCATCGACTGAAGTGTTTCTCGATTCAGGTCCACCTGCCGTGCCACCTCGTTTTTTAGGTTGAGGATTGATTCCTTCCACGGGCGGGCGATCCAGTGGGCTGGGAAGGTAATTCCCTACGGCGTCAAGAACGGGTTGCACTCCAATATAATTGAGTGACGAACCACAGAAGGTTGGCTGCAAGTCTCCCCTGAGTGTTGCTACTCTCAGCAGGCGTACGATATCGTCTTCGGCAATATCTTCGGTTTCATAATATTGCTCAAGAATCTGGTCATCCAGTTCAGCGACAGATTCCAGAAGTTTTCCGCGCCACTCCTGGGCTCGTTCTAAATAGGATGCCGGAATTTCTTTGACTTCAAATTTGGAGCCTTTGGAGTCAGCGTCGTAATACAGGGCCTGCATTTTGATTAAATCGATGACCCCTTGGAAAGAGTCATCAGCAGAGGTTGAGCCTTCGCCAATGGGGATTTGCATCGCCACTGGTTTTGCGGCAAGCCGTTTCTCAATTTCTAGGAATGTGCGCTCAAAGCTTGCTCCGATGCGATCCATTTTATTGATGAAACAGATGCGGGGCACATTGTATTTATCAGCCTGGCGCCAGACCGTCTCGCTTTGCGCTTCGACCCCCTCCATAGCGCTAAAAACAACAACTGCGCCATCGAGAACGCGCAGGCTTCGTTCCACTTCGGCTGTAAAGTCTACATGGCCGGGCGTGTCAATGATATTGATCGAGTAATCTTTCCACTGGCAGCTAATCGCAGCAGAGTAGATGGTGATGCCCCGCTTAGCTTCTTCTTCGTCAAAGTCAGTGGTTGTGGTACCTTCATCGACATTTCCCATACGATGTGATGCACCGGTATAGAACAGGATTCTCTCGGAGGTCGTTGTTTTACCCGCGTCAATATGAGCGATGATCCCGATGTTTCTGATTTTCTCTATCGAACTTGACATCTTATCCTACAATCCTATCTGCAAAATTATCTCGTAGCAGCATTTCTATCAAACACAAACCATTCTGCCAAGAATTGATATTTCATACTTTGCCAACAAAAAAAGACGCACGAAGTAATGGCGTAAAGCCATACCAGTGCGTCCTGATGATCTAAGAACTGCCTTAGCGAGAGAAGGCGAAGTGAGCAAATGCTTTGTTCGCTTCAGCCATACGATGAATATTCTCGCGAGTTGTCATTGCAGTACCTTCCCGCTTGTGAGCAGACAAAATCTCATCGGCGAGTCGAACTTCCATTGGCCGTCCTTTTTTACCTCGAATGGCAGCCAGAATCCAGCGAATCGCTAAAGTCTGCTGTCGTTTTGGGCTTACCGGGGTAGGAACCTGGTAGGTGGCTCCCCCAACACGTTTTGAACGCACTTCAATGCCTGGCTTCACATTCTCGACAGCTTGGGTGAAGACCTCAATCGGTTCCACGTCGGGTACGCGATCTTTGATACGATCCAAGGCGGAATAAAAGACGTTTTGAGCAACGCTTTTTTTACCATCATGCATCAGGCAATTCACAAACTTCGAAGCCAGCAGTGAATTAAACCGTGGATCTGGCTTTAGCTGTGACACGCTGGCTGTAAACTTCTTGCCCATTGCAATACTTCCTCTGGCTTTTTAATTTCAGCGCCCGGACTGAGCACTGACTGAATGTAATCAAATACTTGAAAATCGATTATAAAAAACGCCTATTTGGGACGTTTTGTACCATAACGACTACGTGCCTGACGGCGATCATTCACACCAAGTGTGTCGAGCACACCGCGGATGACTTTATAACGCACACCAGGCAAGTCGCGAACACGACCGCCGCGTACCAGCACGATTGAGTGCTCTTGTAGGTTGTGACCTTCTCCAGGAATGTAAGCTGTCAGCTCTTTTCCATTTGAAAGTCGTACACGTGCAACTTTACGCAAGGCGGAGTTTGGTTTTTTTGGAGTTACAGTTTTGACCTGTAAACACACGCCACGTTTCTGAGGACAACCCTCCAATAGGGGGGTTTTACTCTTGGAAACTGGCTTTTTTCTTGGTTTACGAATCAACTGGTTAATTGTTGGAATTGAGACAACCCATCTTCACTCAAATCTTAAACGACAGTAAATGTTCTATATACAGATGGCCATGGTTACAAATGGCTACTAATTTTACTCAAAAATAATTTCTATTGCCAGCAATAGGAACGGAACAATGTATCCCGCCTTACCGCGTCCGTCAAGTCTCACGTTGAGTCCATTTACGGTTCATATGCAATGCACTTAAAACAGAAAGTAAAGCTAACTTCACTTCATCTCATCATCAAACGGATTGGGGCTTGGAGGGGTGATTTCCATTGGAGTTTCAGTAGTACCCCCCCCAATTGGCGCTTCAGTACCCCCCTGGGTAAATTCTACCACATCTTGACTGTCCCCCAAGGGTGGCGCTGCATCTCGAACGTCACTTAATGTTGGAACAGTCGTCTCTTGGCTGCCTCCCAATGGTACCGCATCCTGCCCGCCCCCTAATGGCATGGGTTTATCGGGCTGAACTTCATTCAAAAGACTCATTCGAGCCGCCAGAATACGTTCTTTTTCAGCCTTTAATTCTTCCAGTGCTTCTGGACGAATCCGAACTTCTGCAGTTTGGTGTTGATAGAATCCTGTTCCCGCAGGGACCAAGTGACCCAGGATCACATTTTCCTTTAAGCCAACAAGATAATCAACGCGACCAGCAAGTGCGGCTTCGGTAAGTACCTTAGTCGTTTCCTGGAAACTGGCTGCGGAAATGAAACTTTCACTTTGCACAGATGCTTTAGTAATCCCCAGTAGCTGCGAGCTTGCAGACGCTGCTTTAGGTTTGGTAAAGCTGGCAGGAGCCTGGCCTGCAAGATCCACCTGGGCATTCACTTCTTCAATGGTAGCCAGAGGCACCAAGTCATCAGGCTGGAAGTCGGTGTCTCCAGAGTCAACCACTTTCACGCAAACGATGGTCTCTTCGTTTATCCTCTGGAACGTCAACTTATCGAGCACAATTCCTGGCAACAAGTTCGTATCGCCCACATCTTCTACCATCACTTTACTTAACATGCGGGAAATAATGATTTCAAGGTGTTTATCATCAATTGTCACACGTTGAGCACGGTATACGTTCTGAATTTCGTGCAACAGGTATTGCTGAACTGCTTCGGTTCCACTGACACGTAAAATATCGTGTGGTACAAGAGGACCACGAACCAAAGCGTCACCGGCTTTCACCAGGTCACCGGCATGTACTAATAAGTGCTTACCGTGTGGAATCACGTGTTCTACTTCGGTTCCATCTTCTCCGCGGACAATAACAATTCGCTTGCCGCGTTTCTTTTCTGGAACAAACTCAACTTCACCATCGATTTCAGCTAAAACGGATGGGTCCTTTGGTCGTCGTGCTTCAAATAACTCAGTCACACGCGGCAGACCACCGGTAATATCCTGAGTACCGGAAGATTCACGAGGGTTCTTGGCAACTACAGTACCTGCCGTAATTTGCTGTCCTTCTTCAACTTCGATACTTGCCTTTTCAGGAAGATAATAGAAGTCCAAGATTTTTCCCGTACCATCTTCAATGATAATCTGCGGATGCAATTCACCTTTGTGTTCAATAATAGACCGCCGAACGTGACCACTGGGATCTTTGTCGGTGCGAATGGTTTTGCCTTCGACACATTCTTCAAATCGAACGCGACCACCGACTTCTGCCAAAATGGAAATGGAGTGTGGATCCCACTGACAGATGACTTGACCTTCTGCAAGCTCATCTCCTTCGTTGACCATTAAGGTCGCACCGTTGGGAATGGTATAGCGTTCCAGTTCACGACCTTTCGGATCGTTAATCACAACTTCACCATTTCGCGTCAAAATAACGCTAAGGCCTTCACTGTTAACAACAGATCTGATGCGGGCAAATGTTGCTTTACCAGCACGACGTGTGCGGATTTCGTTTTCTTCCACTTCACGTGACGCTGTTCCCCCAATGTGGAAAGTACGCATCGTCAACTGTGTTCCGGGCTCACCCACACTTTGTGCAGCGATGATTCCCACTGCCAGTCCTTCTTCTACAAGCGAGCCTGTGGAGAGGTCCATACCATAGCAAAGTCGGCAAATCCCTAACGAGGATTCGCAAGTCATTGGGCTGCGTACTTGGATCTTCTCTAGCCCCATTTCTTCAATGCGACGTGCAATTTCCACGGTAATGAGCTCATTTTCCCGAACGATGACTTCATCGGTAATCGGGTCAACGATGTTAGTTCGACTGACACGACCGCGAATCGCATCGGTTAAACTCATTTCGACTTTTTCTCCTCGGTAGACAACTCCGCGAGTCATGCCTTGAGCAGTGCCACAATCGTGTTCTGTGACGACTACGTTTTGACAAATGTCGGCGAGTTTACGTGTAAGATATCCACTATCGGCGGTTTTCAATGCAGTATCGGCTAACCCTTTACGGGCACCGTGAGTCGAACTGAAATACTCCAGTACGGTTAGGCCTTCACGGAAATTCGCCTTAATGGGCGTCTCAATAATTGCTCCACTTGGCTTGGCCATCAAGCCACGCATACCACCCAACTGACGCATCTGTTCGATACCACCACGGGCACCTGAATTCGACATCAAGTAAATGGGATTTACGTACTTGCCATCGTCACGATAATCATTTTCCAATTCATGCATCATGGAAGTCGTGATCAATTCACGTGCGTGTGTCCAAGTATCAAGCACCTGATTATAGCGTTCTTCTGCTGTAATCAGACCACGCTCATAGAGCTTAGTCTTT
>JAJDEK010000280.1 GCA_029259875.1 Planctomycetaceae bacterium | reverse complement strand
TCTGATACAAACCAGCTCGTGTCCAAGGTATATCATTATTAGAGCCATTCGAAAAAACGACTTGAAATAACTGAAGTGACCCTGAGCGAAAAGCGGCAACAGAAGCCGACAAATAGAGACGCCAGGTACGTATGAATTTTTCATCGAACATTTCAGAAACATGGTCGACCTGCTGCTCATACCTTTGTAACCAATGTTGCAGAGTAAGCGCATAATGCAGACGAATATTTTCGACATCGAGAATTGATAGTTTCTGCGGTTCAAAAATTTGCATCATTTCACTCAAACTGGGAACATGTGCGCCAGGAAAGATGCGTTTTGTTGTCCAGCTATCTAATACGCGCGGTGAGTTGCAACCAATCGAATGGATTAATCCGCGACCACGGATGTTTTGGCAACGGGCAATCACTTCTCCCAGTTTTTCATAATTTTTCAAGCCAACATGTTCCAGCATTCCCACTGAAACAAAAGAATCATAGCTACCGGTAATATTCCGCCAGTCATCTTCAACAAATTCAACACGATCACTTAGACTTTCTGCTTTCGCACGTTCGCGGGCATAGACAATTTGTTCGTGTGAGATGTTATAGGCTTTCACATTGGCACCATAATACTTTGCCATATGTAAAGCCAACGCCCCCCAGCCACAACCGGCTTCAACCACAGTAGCTCCTGGTTTCAATCCCACTTTGCGGCAGACATGGTCCATTTTTGCGATTTGCGCTGCCTCCAGTGACATTTCCGGATCAGAAAAATAAGCACATGTATAAGCCAATTGCTGGTCCAGCCAGAGTTCGTAGAATTCATTTCCAATATCGTAATGATGGTGAATATTACTCCGAGCCGCGTCGATCGTATTTCGTTTGAGCCAATTAAAGCAACTTCGGATTCCATCTCGATAAAACTGCTTCGCGTTAATCGAATTTGTCCCCTGATTCATCGCTTCATTAAAGGAAATCAGATCGCCTTCGACTTCAATGGTTCCCTGAGAATACCCATCACCAAAATAGAGGCTGGGATCAAACATGAGCTGATACAGGGTACTACGTCTATGGATATGCACACGAACTGAAGGAGTGGAAACCGCAGTAGAAACAACCGAATTGTCCCAGAGAACAACTTCGATATCTGGATTTCCTGCTTTCTGCAACATCGTACGCATCAGCCATTTGTCAAAAGCAGTTGCTTTACTCAAAGTATGCTGAGGATTTGGTAACCGGGATCGATCACTAGAAAGAAAAGCATTGCTTTCTGAACCAGTAGTTTCCCGTAGTTGAGCATTCTTCGTAGTGGAGTCAGACTTTGTTGGATTCACATTGGGTCTCCTGAATTAAGATAACCAAATTCTCAATCTATTTTAAAAACGGACTTCGATTTTCTTCAAACCAAATTTTCCTGAAAAATGACAGATACATACCTGCCAGCTGAATTCATTAAATCTCTCATAATCTGAGCCTATCTTTATTTTCTCGTTCACAATTCAAATTTCAAATCATTTTTAAATTTATGAGCACTTATCTTAAAATTATTAGGAAAAGTAGGCGGCCTACATATTCTGGAAAGAGATTTGATTAATCATACTATAATTCAGTTGAATATCATCAATATTAGGTTCTTCCAATCGACTTCAGGTAATCGGAATTGTTTATGGTTGAATCCCTGCTGAAGAAAGCTGATCTTCAATCAATATTTACAGATCTTCCTATTTCCCAAGATGAAAACGTTCCCATTTTTTTCGGTCGTATGCTAGACTTTGGTAATTTGGGCTTGGAATTACGTTAAATGAAATGCTACAATCGTTCATATCAATGATTTTTTATCATTGGTTTCACACCTGATTGCTCACCTACCGATAACGATACTAAACTCCCGCCATTCCTTGAGAAAGGAACACCTATGCTCTCCATCTTAGGTTCAGAAACTAAACTTTGTGATCGTATTTCTCGTCGAGAAATACTGAAAATCGGCACACTCGGTTTAGGCGGTCTTAGTCTCCCCCAACTTCTTCAAGCAGAGTCCAATTCAGGTAAGAGCAAACGTCAAAAAGCGGTCATCATGGTTTATATGTGTGGTGCGCCCTCGCATCAAGACATGTACGATCTGAAAATGGATGCCCCTTCTGAAATCCGTGGCGAATTTCGTCCTATCAACACCCAGGTTCCTGGGTTTCAGATTTGTGAGCATCTTCCACGACTGGGAAACATTGCGGATAAAATTATTCCACTGCGTTCCGTGCATGGTTCGCCCAACGGAGCACATGATTCTTTCATTTGTTATACAGGACGAACCACCCGGAATCAGCCAGCCGGTGGTTGGCCTGCCATCGGTTCTGTCGTTTCTAAGCTACAAGGTCCTGCTAATCCTGCAGTGCCTCCTTTTGTTGGGCTCTCTCCTGATGCACGTCATCCCCCTTATGGATCTCCCGGGCTCCCTGGATTTCTGGGAGTAAGTCATGCGGCGTTTCGCCCTTCTGGTCCTGCACGAAAAAACATGGTTCTGAACGGGATTGATGCCGCTCGCTTGCATGACCGTAAACAATTGCTGGCTTCCTTTGATCAATTCAAGCGAGAAGCAGACTCCAGTGGTTCAATGGATGGGATGGATGACATGAACCAGCAGGTTTTCAATATCTTAACGTCAAATCGTCTGGTCAATGCTTTGGATCTTTCCCAAGAAGATCCCGCCGTCAGAGCACGCTACGGTAAAGGGGATCCGAAGAACTTCGGCGATGGTGCACCCCGTAATCTCGAACATTTTCTGATGGCGCGACGTCTAGTAGAAGCGGGTGCAAGGATCGTCACATTGAATTTTGGTCGCTGGGATTTTCATAGCAACAATTTCGGTGGATTGAAATGTACTCATCTCCCACAATTTGATCAGGGGTTAGCCACACTGATAGAAGATCTGCACGAACGCGGCCTCGCTGATGACGTGGCAGTGGTCGCTTGGGGTGAATTCGGGCGAACTCCCAAAATCAATAAAGATGCAGGCCGTGATCACTGGCCAGCCGTCGGTGGCGGATTACTCGCCGGTGGTGGCTTTAAAACCGGGCAAGTGATTGGAAGTACTGACCGGCTGGGAGGCCAAATCGCAGATCGCCCGATCCACTTTGGAGAAGTCTTTGCTACTCTCTATCACCATTTGGGACTCGATTACAACGCCGCATCAATACAAGATCTTTCAGGTCGTCCCCATTATCTGGTTGA
Source organism: Planctomycetaceae bacterium (assembly GCA_029259875.1). Lineage (GTDB taxonomy): Bacteria > Planctomycetota > Planctomycetia > Planctomycetales > Planctomycetaceae > Gimesia. The sequence continues at coordinate 653 of JAJDEK010000280.1, read as the reverse complement.
TAGCCATTTGCCGCTGCCTGAAGTCATTTGATTTCTTATTGATATTGGAAAATCCATCCTTTAGCTTTTCAGCATGACCCGTTACGATATGTGTCTGCCATTTGTGGCAAATTTCTGACGACACACACTCAGCGGGATTGACGATGGCCAAAACAGGGATGGAAGACGCGCTACTGGATATACTTCATGAGTATTGGGGTTACTCAGAATTTCGCCCTCTCCAGCAAGAAGCGATGACGGCTGTCTTGGAAGGCCGCGATTCTCTGGTTGTGCTGCCGACCGGCGGGGGAAAATCGCTTTGTTATCAGGCACCCGCACTGTGCATGGATGGGATGGCAGTCGTTGTTAGCCCGTTGGTCTCCCTCATGAAGGATCAAGTCGACGCACTCCGCGTCGGTGGTATTTCCGCCGCCTATCTTAATAGTTCGCTGGAGCAAGAAGAATCCCGACATATATTGAGAGAAGTGCGTGCTGGCAAAATCAAACTACTTTATGTTGCTCCCGAACGGCTGATGCTGGAAGGCATGCTCAGTATGCTGGCCGAAATCAATTTGGCATTTATCGTAATCGATGAAGCGCATTGTGTGAGTATGTGGGGACATGATTTTCGCCCTCACTATCGTGAGCTGCAGGAACTAAAAAACATCTATCCG